>JBEAVX010000094.1:0-8330 GCA_041160755.1 Pseudomonadota bacterium | reverse complement strand
GTGTGGGCGAGGTCGAGGTCACCCGCCGCACCGCCAGCGAGGTCACCCCTCGTCGGCGTCCTTCTCCACTCGATGACCGGGACGACCCCGAGCAAGGTGGCTACGAACGGTTTGAGGACGACTACGACTACGATGACCGCCCCGTGAGCCGCATACGCTCCACGGCCCCGGCGGGCGCGAAGGTCGAATCCGCCGCCGCCGCCGCCGAGCCCGATCGTGGCCGTCGCCGCATCGTCTCTACGGACCGCGCCCCGGCGCCCGAGCCCCCTCCCGAGGAGGAGGCCCCCAAGCCGATGCTGCGCCGCAAGCCGCGTGAGAAGAAGCTCGCCGCGCCGGTGCGCACGGTCTTCGAGAAGGCGCGTGGCGACGCCCTCCCCGAGCACATCAAGCTCGACGAGCTGCTCGTGGAGCGCCCCCGCCGCACCACCCTCGATCTGCAGGTCGAGGCCCCTCGGCCCGTCGCGCGTGTGGCCGAGGAGCCCGTCGTGGCGCCCGTCGTTGAGGCCGCGCCCGCCGTCGCGGCGCCCGTGGTCGAGGCCGCGCCCGTCGTCGCGCCGCCGCCGCCGATCGCCGTCAACGGCGCCCCGGCGAAGGGCGTGTCGGTGAACGGCGCCTCGGTGAAGGGCGTGTCGTCCTACTGGCTCGTGACCCTCACCACGGGTCGAGAGCTCGTCGTCGCCGCGTCGAGCGTGCTCATCGCCGCCCAGCTCGGCGCCGTCCAGGGCGACGTGCGCGCCGTGGGCCCGCTCCCGGGCCTGTAGGCCGTCAGCGCCGCCGGGCCTTCGGGTCCAGGGCCTCGACCTCGGCCATCGCCTCTCGGCGGATGGTCTGGTCGAGGTCGAGCTGTCGCACCCGCCGCTCCAGAGGGCTCAGGCGCTCGTCGAGGTGGCTGAGCCCCGCCTGATTGAGCCCTTGCACCCGGCTGAGCTGGAGGAGCAGGGCGGCGGGCAGGGCCCCGGTCGTGTCGTCGTGGTGCTGGCGGTAGGCGGCGGCGAGGCGGTCGGCGGTGTCCCGGGCCTCACGCTGGAGCGCGGCCTGGTCCTCCAGCGCCCGTCGGAGCAGCGCGCCCACCCCGTCGGCGTCGGTCTCCTCCGGGGCCTCTCGGGCGAGCAGGGCGACCTCGGCCTCCAGAAGCTCGGCGTGCTGGCTCAGGCGGCGCAGGCGCGTCATCACCGCCGCCCAGGCCTCACGCAGCCGCGCCCGAGGGCTCACCGCCGGGGGCGCGGGGGCCGCCTCGCCAAAGATCCGTGACCAGAGAGACGGCGTCGGCGGGCGCGGCGGCGGGGCCCCGGCCTCGGTGGCGGCGGCGAGGGCCTCCACCAGCTCCAGCTCCAGCGCCCGCGCCTCTTCACCCAAGGCGGCCAAGGCGTCTAAACGGCGTCGTGTCGCGGTCTCGGGCGCTCGCTCCATCAGAACGCCTCGCCCCAGCCCGTCGTGATCGCCCAGGCGCTGTCGCTCACGGCCACGTCGAGGCGCACGACGTTGAGCCGCTCCGGGGGCAAGATCAGCCGCAAGCCGAGGCCCCCGGCGGGGTGAAACCCGTCGTCCAACACATAGGCGAGGTTGCCGAACACCACGCCCTCCAAGGGCCCGATGAGCGCCCAGCGCTGCTCCAGATCCACGGTGCCGATGAGCGGCGCGCGGTATCGCCCGGCCCAGGCGCCCCGGTGAAGCTCGGCCCCGCCCACGGTCGGCAGGCGCAGGAGCGGCGCGCCCTTCATCAGCTCCCCGCTCGCCCAGAGCCGCGCGGCGGTGACCCCGCCGAGGCCCGGCCGGTACGCCCGAAGGTCGGCGGTGAGGCCCCAGTGGGGGTAACCCAAGACGGCGGCGTCGGTGCTCAGGCCGACCACGACGCCCTCCCGGGTCTCGCCGAAGCCCTCGCTGCGGTCCAGGCCGAGGGTGAGGCTCGGGCCGTGCCCAGCGAGCCAGCCCTCACCCCAGTCGTCCCAGCGGGTGACCCAGGTGAGCTGCGTCGAGAGGCCGTCGCGCCGCACGCCGCCGCCGACGCTGAGCGCGACGAGGTCTTGGGTGATCCGCGTGGGGGTGTCGCCGGTGTAGACATCGACCACGCCCCGGCCCACGGCGCCGCCGAGGGTGGCGAAGACCGGCCCCGGGCTGCGCAGCCTCGCGCTCGCGGCGTAGGCCCCGCGGGTGGTGGCGGTGAGGCTGAGCTGGGCCGAGCCGCCGCGCAGGAGCAGGTCGGGGTGGGTGAACACGAGGCCGCCGCCGAAGCCGACGCCGGGCGCTCCGGCGAGGCCGAGGCCCAAGAACCAGGTGCTCGGCGCGGCGGGCAAGGCGCCATCGGCGGCGATCAAGGCGTCGCCGAGGCCGTCGCGCTGGGCGCTCACCCGCAGCAGCTCCAGGTGCCGGCGCTCCCCGGTGGCGAGGTAGAGCCGGGCGGCGGCGGGGCCGGGCAGCCACAGCGCGGCCTGCTCGGCGGCGATGCGGGCGAGCTCTTTGTCGGCCCCGGCGTAGGGCGGCGCGAAGAGGTAGTAGTCGGCCCAGGCGATCCAGCCCCAAGGCCCGAGGCCCTGGTTCAAGGCGGCGGTGATCTTCGCGCCGTGCTGAATGGGGCCCAAGTTGCCGCTCATCGTGAGCAGGCGCAGGCGCGCCATGCCCTCCGCGACGGGCTCGTCGAGGGTGAGGGCGTGATCGAGGCAGTCCCGGGCGAGGGGGCGATCCCCGGCGTAACGCGCGGTGTCCGAGGCCGAGACCGCGGCGAGGCCGGGGCTCATCCAGCCCAAGCCCTCGGTGGGGCAAGGGCGCGTGGCCGCGAGCGCGGTGGCGGCGATCATCCAGGTGAAGGGCCCCATTCGTCGTGGAGTATCTCACCGGGGCGCCGAAAAAAAGAGAACCGGGCTCGGAGAGCGAATCTCCGAACCCGGCGCAGCTCAGCGGGTCCCCCCCAAGCCCAACGACGTCGCACCCCCATGCACTACCCGTCGTTTTGAGCTGTCGTCCAAGCGCGCCACATGAGCGCCCTCAGACCCCGAAGGTTCCGCACGACTCGGCTTGTGGCCGCCTCATGTCTCACCATCGGGTGACGCGCCAATCAAATGCAAGGGTCGTGCCATAGGCCTGAAAATGTAAGACCTATGAAATTCAGGCCCTCTCGCGGGGGGGTCACTCTGCGAGAGTGTCACCCTGTGTCACCCTGTGACACGTCACGCGACAGGGGCCCCTGTCGCGGCGGGACACCCCCCATCAACCTGAAGAAGATCCTTGATCGGTGGCCGAAGGGAGGATAATCTACGCGCATGAGCCAGAACGCACCGATTCGTGAACAAGTAGCGACCCGCCTTCGCCAGCTTCGGCTGGAGCGGGGTCTTAGCCAAACCGCCTTGGCCGCCCGCGTCGGCATGCGCGAGGGTGACATCAGCCGGTACGAGACCGGCGAGCGCTCTCCCAGCATCGAGAGCCTTGAGCGCCTGGCGGACGGCTTCGGCCTGTCCATCGCCGAGGTCATGACGCTCAACCAGCGCGAGCCCTCGTCGGATCTCGACGTCATCGTCTCCGCGCTCCGCAACCAGCCGAACAAGGTGATCGCCATCGCGCGCCGCCTGGTGCTCGCGCTGTTGACGGATCCGCCGTAACATCCGGCGGTTGAGCGTAGAATCTCACAGAACGCCTCGGCGTTTTTGTGCTGAAGCTCTCCGGGTTGGATATACACCAACACGGAATGAACCGCTCAGCCATCGGGTGTATCTATGCGACTGCAAGTGCTCATCGGCGCTCGGATTCGTCAGCTTCGGCTCCTCTGCGGCCTCTCCCAAGCCGAGCTTGGGGCGCGCGTCGGCATCGGCGCCCCAGAGGTCAGCAAGGTCGAGAACGGCCGCCGCGTGGCCTCTCTCGTCACGCTCAGCCGCTTCGCCCAGGGCCTCGGCGCCCCGCTCCATGAGCTCCTCGACGTCGAGGAGGAGGCGGACTACGCGGATCCCGAACTCCGGTCATTAGTTGACCGACTTCACGAGCACGGCGCCGAGGAGGCGCGTCGGGCGCTGCTCATGGTGCTCGCGATGTTGGATGAGCGCGACTTGCCGAAGCTCTAAGCGCTCGGGAGCACAAAGGATTTAGGCGGGCTTGGGCTCTGCGCTCCACCACACCCGCAGCAGGCTCTCTTCAGCGGGCACGCCCAGGCGCAGCGGGAAGCCGTAGTGGCCGGTGCCCCGGTGGATCATCATGCGGTCGCGGCCTCGGGCCCAGAGGCCGTGGTCGGGCAGGCCGAAGAGGCCGCTCACGACGGTCCAGTCGAGGCCAAAGGCGACGAGGCCCACCTGGCCGCCGTGGGTGTGGCCGGAGAGGGTGAGGTCGGCCTCGCCCTCGGGCACGGAGGTGAACGCCATCGGGTCGTGGAGGAGCCACAGGCGTAAGGTTTCGGGAATCCGGGGGTATTTGGCGGCCAAGGCGCCGAGGTGCTGGGCGCGGTCGCGGAAGCGGAAGTCGGCGCCGACGAGCTGCACCTTGCCCGCCGGGGTGTCCACGACGACGGCCTCGTCGATGAGCAGGCGCGCGCCGACGGCGGCCAAGGAGCGCGCGACCTCTTCAGGGGCCTCCAGATCGTGGTTGCCACGGCAGGCGAAGACCCGGCCCGGCATCGCCTTGAGCGGCGAGAGCGCCTCGGCCAGGGCGCCGCGGGTGCCGTTGGTCTCAAAGGTCAAGAAGTCGCCGGTGAGCAGGATGAGGTCGGGATCCTGCGCCACGGCGCGCGCGCAGACGGCCTTGAGGCGCTCCACGGGCATGAACGTGCCGAGGTGGGGATCGGTGATCTGCACGAGGCGTAAGGGGCGGCCCCCGGCGGGGGTCGGCGGCGGCTTCACGCGGTGCAGGCCGTCGATCACCGCGCCGTCGAGGGGGAGATCACGCTCTTCAGGCCGCAGGCGCAGAGTGCCCGCGAGGCCCAAGGCCGCGCCGACGAAGGGGATCCAGACCCCGGCGGGGGTGAAGCCCAAGGCTGAAGCGAAGGCCCAAGGCAGGCCCAAGAACGTCGCCGCCCAGAACGCCGAGGCGGGCAGAGAGACGAACATGCGCCAGGCCCGGCTGGGGTCGCTGGGGTTCGTCAGACGCCAGAAGTGCAGGATCACCGCGGCTTGTAGGGGGAAGAGCGCCCAGCCGAGCGGACCCAAGGCGGGGTAGAGCAAGGCCGCGCTCGCGCCGTGGAGGCCGAGCACGACGGAGAGGAACACCGCCGGGAACCGCCCCCCTTTGCGGGCGGCGTTCAGCACGAGGCCCAAGGAGCTGGCGAGGGTGAAGAGCGCGAAGGCGGGTCCAGCCATGAAGGTCAGCTCCGAATGTTCAGGAATCCTGCGCACCGTCAGGCTGGGGTCAATGGCGCCCGGTGGCGGCGTCAACGGGCTACATGGGGCCGCATGTCCGGTCGTGTCGGCGTCGCCGCCCTCTTGTGGGGGCTCAGCATCCTGCTCTCCCGCGTCATCGGCGTGGTGCGTGAGGCCGTCATCGGGCGTGTGCTCGGCGGCGGCGCAGAGGCCGACGTCTACTGGACGTCCTTCGTCCTGCCGGACTACCTGAACTACCTGCTCGCGGGCGGGGCGCTCTCCGTGGTGTTCATCCCGATCTTCGCCGGGCACGTCGCCCGAGGGGACGAGGAGGAGGGCTGGCGGGTCTTCTCGACGATCTTCAACTTCGTCTCCGTGGCCTTGATCGGGGTCACCGGGGTGCTGTGGGCGCTCACCCCGGCGCTCGCGCCCCTGGTCGCCCCGGGCTTTGAGCCTTGGCAGCATGAGCTGCTGGTCAAGCTCACCCGCATCACCTTGCCCGCGCAGATCTTTCATGTGCTGGGCGGCCTGCTCTCGGCGGTGCTCCAGGCCCGGGACAAACACGCGCTGCCGGCCTTCGCGAACCTCGGCTACAGCCTGTCCATCGTCGGGTTTGGCCTGGTGCTGGGCCCGAGCTTGGGCGCTGAAGGTTTCGCCTGGGGTGTGCTCGTGGGCTCGATCTTGGGGCCGTTTGGGATGCCGCTCTATGGCTGCCTTCGGGACGGCCTGGGCTGGCGGCCCTTGATGCGCCTGGGGCACCCCGATTTTCGGCGCTACGTCTGGCTGTCGTTCCCGATCATGGTGGCCTTCTCCATCGTCGTCGTCGATGACTGGCTGCTCAAGCGTTTTGGCAGCCTCGTCGGCGAGGGGGTCGTCTCGCGGCTGCAGTACGCGAAGACCTTGATGAAGGTGCCTTGGGGCATCTTCGGCATGGCGGCGGGGGCGGCGGCGTTCCCGACCTTGGCCCGGCTCGTCGCAGAAGGCAAAGGCGGCGAGGCGTATGAGACGCTCATCCGGGCCTGTCGGGTGATGTTGGTGCTCGCCTTCGCCAGCCAGGCCGCGTTCACCGTGGCCGGGGAGCACCTCGCGGCGGTGATCTGGGGCACGACGCGGTTCACGACGGCGGAGCTGCACGAGATCGGCCTGCTCAACGCGGTCTTCTGTGGGGCCTTGGGCGCCTGGGCCGCGCAGTCGCTCATCTCCCGGGGCTTCTACGCCCAGCAGAACACCTGGTTCCCGAGCCTCTGGGGCAGCGCCGTCGCGGTCCTCGCCTGGCCGCTCTATGGCCTGCTCGGCGAGCGCCTCGGCGCCGTCGGCCTCGCCATCGCCAGCTCCATCGCCATCACCGTCTACACCGTCGTGATGAGCCTGCGCCTGCGGCACACCCTCGCCGGGCCTGACGCGCCGACCTTGGTGGGCTTCGTGCTCAAGATGCTGTTGATCACCGCGCTCGGCATCGTCGGCGGCGAGGCGCTGGACCAAGGGGTCGGCGCGCTGATCGGGCCTGAGGGGCTGGGCGGCCCCACGGCCCGAGCGCTCCTGCGCGGCGCCTTGGGCGGCGGCCTCGCTCACGCCGAACACCCAGGCCAAGCCCAAGCACAGGACCATCGCGAGGCCGTCGAGGTCGTTCGCCGCGTGCAAGGCGCCTTGGCCCGTCGCCTCGGCGGTCGTCTCCCGTTCCTTCGGAGGAAGTCATGAACGTGCTCATCACCGGGGCCTCGCGGGGCGTCGGTCGCGCCATCGCCAACCGCCTCGCCCGCCCCGGCGGCCGGGTCATCGTGAACTACGTGCGCAGCGAGGAGGCCGCCCAAGAGGTCGCCCGCGAGGTCGAGGCCAAGGGCGCTGAAGCCCTCGTGATTCAGGGCGACGTGCGGGATCCCAAAGACTTAGAGCGCCTCGCCGCGGCCTTGCCCAGCCTCGACGCGCTGATCCACAACGCCGCCATCGGCGTGCTCAAGCCCTACGACAAGATCCGCACGAACCAGTGGGATCTCACGATGGAGTCTTCAGTGCGGCCGTTCTGGCTGCTCACGAAGCTCTGCGCGGACCGCCTCACGCCCGGCGCCTCGGTGATCGGCCTCTCGTCCTTGGGCAGCCGCAGCTACGTGCCGGGCTACGCGGCCATGGGCGCGGCGAAGGCGGCGATGGAGGCGCTCACGCGGCAGCTCGCCGTCGAGTTGGCCCCCAAGAAGATCCGCGTGAACACCGTCTGCGGCGGCTTGGTGGACACCGACGCCCTCAACTACTTCCCCGACAAGGCCCGCATCATTGAGACGGCCCAGGCGATCACGCCCTTCGGGCGTCTGGGCACGGCGGACGACCTCGCGGCGGTGGTTGAGCTCCTGTTGATGCCCCAGGCGTCGTGGATCACCGGGCAGGTCATCGTGGCGGACGGGGGGATGTCGTTGGTTTGAGGCGGTGTTAAGCTGGGCTTTGGAGCCGAGATGAGCACGACCACCCTCGACGCGCCGTTCGCGCCCCAGAGCTTGACGCTCTGGGACGTCGTGTTGGCCCAGGTCGAGCGGGTCAAACGCGCCATGGACGCGCCGGCCCCGATGAGCCCGCAGGCGGAGCGCGTGCTGGAGCTTGGGCGCCGCGCGCTCGTGCCGCTCATGGCGGCGGCCGATCGGGCGGAGCTGGAGCAGGAGCTCGGGCGGTTGGCGCGGTCGGGGTTGCCCTATCGACTCGTCGATGTGGTGCCTCACGCTCCCCGGCGGGCCTTCGAGCACGTCCCGGACGTGTTCGTGGAGGTCTTCGGCCCGAGCCCCCTCGCCCGGGAGTGTGCGCGCCTCTGGGCGGGGTCACACTCGATCCTCGCTTCACACGCTGAGGAGCTAGGGGTCGTCACGGCGCCAACCCCGGCCTCGCCAGATCTCAACGAGTATTTTGCGGACTTCTGCATCCCCGAGGCCCTTCGCGACGCCGTGAGCGAGAGCTTCATGGGGCTCATCGCGATCTTGGCCCGCGTCGTGGCGTGGGTTGAGACCGATCGTTGGCCCCTCGCGCCTTGGCAGCGCCTCGCGCTCTTGGAGCACGTCCACAGAGGCGCCCTCGCCC
>JBEAVX010000062.1:0-10315 GCA_041160755.1 Pseudomonadota bacterium | reverse complement strand
TCCAGATGCACGGGGCGATCTCCGGCCGGGGCAAGGTCGGGCTGCGTTACGTGAGCCGCCTCGGGGACGGCGACGAGGCCGCCCGGGCCGAGCGGTTTCGGGTCCTTCTCGGCGAGAACCTCAACGCCGAGCTCGAGCGCGGCGCGCCCATCGACGGCCCCCAGCGGGATGAGCTGGAGCTGACGCTCGACGGCCGCAGCGCCCGGACCTGGGGCAGCCAAGGCCAGGTGCGCTCCTTGGCCCTGGCGCTCAAGCTCGCCGAGCTCAGCGCGGCCCGGCGGCGTGGGGCCCGGCCCCTGTTCTTGCTCGACGACCTCTCCTCCGAGCTCGACCGCCTCCGCACCGGGCGCCTGGTGGACCTCCTCGCGAGCCTGGAGCTCCAGGTGCTCGTCACCTCGACGGATCCCAACGTGCTCGGCGACCAGCCTGAGCAGCTCCGGTACGTCGTCGAG
The DNA here is from genome assembly GCA_041160755.1 of Pseudomonadota bacterium. Taxonomy (GTDB): domain Bacteria; phylum Myxococcota_A; class UBA796; order UBA796; family CAJQPC01; genus JADKFE01. The sequence goes on along the minus strand of JBEAVX010000062.1, from coordinate 9,863 downwards.
GCCGGCGTGCCGCGCCTCCTCTGATTCCGTCGGCATAAAACGCCCTCGGCCAGCCCCGGCCATGCCCCACACGCCCCCGCGGGTTACGTTCACGGGAACGCCCTCCTCGTCCCCTCGCTGTCAGGGGATCACGAGCGGGCCGGGAGTCTCTCGTTCATGGCTGAGATTCAAGCGCCGGAGCATCTTCGCCCCGGGCTCTCCGATGGCTCCGAATACGACGCCAGCAAGATCACCGTGCTTGAGGGCCTGTCTGCGGTGCGTATGCGCCCGGCCATGTACATCGGCAGCACCGGCGAGCAAGGCCTCCACCACCTCGTCTACGAGGTCGTGGACAACTCCATCGACGAGGCCCTCGCGGGCTGGTGTGATCGGGTCCTCATCGTGCTCCACGAGGACGGCTCCTGCTCCGTCGAAGACAACGGCCGCGGCATCCCCGTGGACATGCACGCCACCGAGGGCCGCCCCGCGGCGGAGGTCGTGCTCACCGTGCTTCACGCCGGCGGCAAGTTCAACAAGGGCTCGTACAAGGTCTCCGGCGGCCTGCATGGCGTCGGCGTGTCCTGTGTGAACGCGCTCTCGTCGTGGTTACGCCTCGACATCTGGCGTGGTGGCGCCCACTACAAGCAGCGCTACGCCATCGGCGTGCCCCAGACGACGCTTGAGAAGGACGGCCCCACGGAGAAGCGCGGCACCCGGGTGCAGTTTTTGCCCGACCCGACGATCTTCTCCGAGATCAACACCTTCTCCTTCGACTACCTCGCCCGGCGCCTGCGTGAGCTGGCCTTCTTGAACCCCGGCGTCGAGATCCGCATCGAGGACCGCCGCGACGGCCGCGAGCACACCTTCAAGTATGAAGGCGGCATCCGCTCCTTCGTGGAGCACATCAACAAGAACAAACAGGCCCTGCACGACCCCCCCATCTACATGCGGGCCGAGCGTGAGGGTGTCGATGTGGAGCTGGCGTTCCAGTGGAACAGCTCCTACCAAGAGACGCTGTTCTCCTTCGTGAACAACATCAACACCGTAGACGGCGGCACCCACGTCACCGGCTACCGCGCCGCGCTCACCCGCACGCTGAACGCTTACGCCACCGACGAGGGCTTCCTCAAGGCGAACAAGGGCGAGAGCCTCTCCGGCGAGGACGTCCGCGAGGGCCTGTCCTGCGTGCTCTCGGTGAAGGTGCCCGAGCCCCAGTTTGAGGGCCAGACCAAGGGCAAGCTCGGCAACTCCGAGGTGAAGGGCCTCGTCGAGAGCGTCGTGAACGACAAGCTCATGGCGTACCTCCAGCAGAACCCCCAGGTGGCGCGGTCGATCATCGCCAAGTCTCTGGACGCCGCCCGGGCCCGCGAGGCCGCGCGGAAGGCGCGTGAGCTCTCCCGGCGCAAGAGCGTGCTCGACGGCGGCGACCTGCCGGGCAAGCTCGCCGACTGCCAAGAGCGCGACGCCGCGAAGTGTGAGCTCTACCTCGTCGAGGGAGACTCCGCCGGTGGCTCGGCCAAGCAGGGCCGCGACCGCAAGTACCAGGCGATCCTCCCCCTGCGCGGCAAGATCCTCAACGTCGAGAAGGCGCGCTTCGACAAGATGTTGTCCTCCAACGAGATCAAGTCGATGATCTCGGCCTTGGGCACCTCCATCGGCCAGGACTACACGATGGAGCGCCTGCGGTACGGGCGCATCATCATCATGACCGACGCCGACGTCGACGGCTCCCACATCCGGACGCTGCTGCTCACCTTCTTTTACCGGCAGATGCCGCAGCTCGTCGAGCGGGGCCACCTCTTCATCGCCCAGCCCCCCCTGTACAAGGTCAAGCGCGGCAAAAAAGAGCGTTACCTCAAGGACGACGTGGCCTTACGCGACTTCTTGCTGCGTGAGGGCGGCGCGGGCTTCTCGCTGCACCTCCCCGGCGTCGAGGCGCCGCTCACCGGCGAGCCGCTCCTGGAGCGCCTGGACAGCGTCGCCCGGTACTCGAACCGCCTGGAGGGCCTCGCCCGCCGCTTCGATCCGTCGCTGCTCGACGCCTGGCTCGCCGTGGACGGCCCCTCCGCCGGCGCCGACCGCGAGGCCCTGGAGTCCCGGCTGCCCGCGTTCCACGAGCGGGTGAGCCTCTCTTCCCCGGAGGTCGCCGTGCGCACCACCCAGGTCGTGTACGACGACACCTGGGGCGGCTACGGCGTGCTCGTCCACTCCTTCCGCGACGGCCAACCTCGGGAGACCTTGCTGGGCGCCGAGATCAACTGTGAGCCCGAGCACGAGAGCCTGCGCCAGCTCGCCGCCGAGCTCCGCGCCGCCTTGCCGCTCCCCGCCACCTTAGGCGACACCGAGCTGCGCTCGTGGCCGGCCCTGATCAACCAGGTGATGCTCGACTCCAAGAAGGGCTGGGACGTCCAGCGCTACAAGGGTCTCGGCGAGATGAACCCCGAGCAGCTCTGGGAGACCACGATGGACCCCCAGGTGCGCACGCTCTTGCAGGTGCAGATCAAGGACGCCATCGAGGCCGACACCATGTTCACCATCCTCATGGGTGATCAGGTAGACCCACGGCGCGAGTTTATTCAGAAGCACGCGCTGCAGGTGCGCAACCTCGACATCTAAGGTCCTACAGACGGACCCGGAGGCCATGCCATGAGCGGCGCGGCGCGAGCGCAGGCGGACATCGCGGAGCTGATCTGGGGCAAGGTCATCCTCGTCACCGGCAAAGGTGGCGTCGGGAAGACGTCTGTGGCCGCGTCCTTGGGTCGCCTGGCCGCCGCCCAAGGTCGGCGCACCTTGGTCTTGGAGCTCGACGCCCAGAACCCCTCGCTCAACGCCGTGTTCGCGGCGAAGGCGCGGTATGAGCCCGTCGAGGTCCAGCCCAACCTGTTCATCGCCAACCTCGACTGGCTCAACGCCCTCAAAGAGTGGGTGGAGCGGGTGATCCCCGCCAAACGGATCGTCGAGCGTATCCTTGAGAACCACATCGTCCAGCTCTTCTTGGACGCCACCCCGGGCAACCGTGAGGTGGTCACGCTCTCGAAGCTCGTGTGGCTCTCCGGCGAGTATGACCTCGTCGTCGTCGATATGCCGGCTTCAGGCCACGCCACGGCGATGCTGCGCACCCCGCAGGAGGTGATGAACCTGTTCACCGCCGGGCCCCTGCACCAGCGCGGCTTGGAGGCCCAGGCGCTGTTGGAGTCGCCGACGACCCACCTCGTGCTCGTGGCCTTGCCTGAAGAGATGGTCGTCAACGAGACGCTCGAGACCTACAACAAGGTCCGCGCTGAGGTCCCCAAGCTCAAGATCAGCCTGCTCGTGCTCAACCGGGCGGCGCGGCCGAGCCTCTCGGACGATGAGCGCGCGCTCTTGGAGCGCCTGAGCGCGGCGTACCCCGGCGGCGCTGAAGGGGAGCTGCTCCTCGCCGGGCGCTGGGAGGCCACCTTGGAGGCCGGCACGGCGAGCGCGCTTGACCGGCTCGGCCAAGAGGCGCCCCTGCTCCCGCTCATCGACGTGCCCCGCCTCGCCCCCGACGGCGGGCCCGAGCGCCTCGTGCGGAACCTCGCCGCGGCCTTGGCGCGGTCCTCGTCCCGCGCGCTGCACCCCGGGGGTGGCCGGTGATTCAGCCCCGTGAGGTGCTCACCCGGCGCAAGCTGGTGGTGTGTGTGGGCTCCGGCGGCGTCGGCAAGACGACGACGGCGGCGACGATGGGCCTGTGGGCCGCGCGCCAGGGCCGCAAGGTCTTGGTGATGACGATTGATCCCGCCCGTCGTCTGGCCAACTCGCTTGGCCTCAAAGAGTTCGGCAACACCGAGACCCAGATCGTCGTGCCCGGCCTGCCCCAAGGCGGCCAGCTCTGGGCGATGATGCTCGACACCCAGACGACGTTCGACGAGCTCATCCAGCGCATGGCCCCAGACCAGCGCACCGCCGACCGCATCCTCACCAACCGCATCTACCGCACCATGTCCGACACCTTCGCCGGGAGTCAGGAGTACATGGCCGCGGAGAAGCTCTACGACGTGATGACCTCGGGCCGCTACGACCTCGTCGTCCTCGACACGCCGCCGGTGAAGAACGCGCTCGACTTCTTTGAGGCCCCCGGCCGCCTCTCGCGGTTCTTTGATCGCCGCGTGATCAAGTGGTTCCTCCAGCCCTATGAAGAGAAGCGCAGCTTCAACCCCCTCGCGGCGGGCACCAGCGCCGTGGTGTTTAAGCTCCTGAGCTTCATCTTCGGCAAAGAGTTCTTGGGCGACATCTCCGAGTTTTTGGTGCTGTTCAAGGACATGTACGACGGCTTCCGCGAGCGCCACGAGGAGGTGCTGCGCATCTTCCGCTCGCCGGACACCTCCTTCGTCACCATCGCCGCGCCCACGGAGCCCTCGATGGAGGTCGCCGGGTTCTTCGCTGAGGAGCTGCGTCGGCGGGGGTACCCCCGGGCGGGGATGATCGTGAACCAGGTGCACCAGTGCGCTGAGGAGCCCTTGGAGCCCGAGATCCTGCTCGGCCAGGCCGCGCGTTTGACGGGGGCGGACCTCCACGAGCGCACCGCGGCGAGCCTCGTCGCCCGTCTGGGCGCCGCGCATGGTCGTCTGCGCCAGCTCGCGCACTCCGAGCGTGTCTTGATTCAAGACCTTCACAAGATCAACCCGGCAGGGGCCTTCTTTGTCGAGTTACCCTGGCTAGAGCAACAGGTCTACGATCTGGGCGCGCTCGGCGTCGTGGCAGACAGCCTCTTCGCCGATGTTTAGTCCAAGCTCGTCCACCGTGAACGCGAAGGAGGGCAGCTTGTCCCGAGCCCTGATGGTCATCGTTCTCTGGTCCTTGGCCGCTGACGCCTACGCGGGTCGCCCGCCTCTGGCCCCGCAGATTCAGGCCCATGGCGGCGTCTCTGGGGTGAAGGGCCCCGGCAACCTCGGCGTGAGCGCCGGGGTCGAGTCCCGGATGACCCGCTACGTCAACGTCGATCTCGGCGGGTTCTACACCTTCAACGCCAACCCCGACGAGTTCATCGACGGTGGCGACCCGGCGAGCCACTTTCGGCTGCGCCACGGCGCGTATGTCGCGCCTGGCCTGCGGATTCCCCACCGCCAGCCGGCGAACGCCACCTGGGACGTCACCGCCCGGGTCGGCCCCGGCATCGTGTGGTCGGCGGATCTCTCCCCGGATCACGCCAGCTTAGAGGACCACCTGGAGCTCGACGCCGGGGTGATGGGCGCCTTGGAGGGTCAGATCCTCTACAGAGACCAGGTCGGCCTGCGCGCCTCGGCCCGCGCCTGGTTCTTTGTGCCGTTTTACGTCGACACCCTCACCGACGTGCCCGTGCTCACCCCCCAGGTGACGACCGAGCTGGTCTGGAAGTTCTAAGGAGCCCCCAACATGACGGCGTTTGAAGGTGTGCCCCCCATCCACCGGCTGTTCGGGATCCGCCTGATCGGCCTGCGCAACGCCGCCGGTCTCTCCCAGGCCGCCTTGGCCGCCCGGGCGGGACTCGACGCGGATGAGCTCGCCCGTTTAGAGGCCGGGGTCGGTGAGCCGACCATCGAGACCGTGGCCCAGCTCGCCGAGGCGCTGAACGTGCAGCCCGTGGAGCTCGTCCGCGATGACGAGGACCCCGCGAAGATCCTCGGCGACCTGCTCAAGCGGGTGAGCCCCGAGCAGCGCAAAGAGATGATCGCCGCCATCGAGGCGACGCTCGGCGCCCGGGGCAAAGGCCAGAACTAGGCCTGGCTAGAGGTTCACCTGGCAGTGGCCCTCGCCGTCGACGTGTAAGAGCGTGCGGGTGAGGTGCTCGACCGGTTGGCCGGGGGTGTGGACCACGGGCGCGCCTTGGTCCCTCCGGCCCCGCACGAACGGCGAGGGGGCGGGTCGCCCGATCGACGCGCGGCGAGTCCCCGGCGTGAACGTAGGCAGACCTCGCCTGGGCCCCGGCGCGCCGCCCAGACGAGCTCGGCGCTGGGCTCCCGCGGCCAGGAGCGTCAGGGCCAGCGGGCGCCGAGGGCGGGGTCGCGCAGGGGATCGTTGGGACCGTGACTTGACAAGGCCACGCCGGAGCGACGCGGGGCGTCATGAGACGGCGAGTCGTCGTGTCGTGCGCCTCCGCGCCGTGTAGACTCCCGGCCTATGCACCTCCCCCACGCGCTGCTCCTGCTCCTGCTCCTCCCCTTGTTCGGCGCCTGCGCGCCCCGGGCGAGCGGCGCCATCACCGACGCCCCGCCCCCGGTCGCCGAGGACTGCGCGGTGTGGGACAACCCCCGGCTCACCCGGCGTCTAGACGTGCTCACCGGCTCCGTCGAGCGCGAGGGCAACCGGGCGGAGCTGCTCATCGACGGGGTGAGCGCCTTCGCGCGCCGCTACGAGAACAGCGCCGACGCGGAGCTCATCTTCGTGAAGACGTTTATCTTCTACGAGGACGAGGCCGGCCACGCCATCGCCAAGCTGCTCTCCGAGCGGGCGAAGGCCGGGGCCGAGGTCTGGTTTCAGTACGATCAAAAAGGCAGCATCCGTGGCCCTGAAGACGTACAGAACATGCTCACCTTGGCCGATGACGAGCGGCTCCTCGGCGAGCTGCCCCTCGTGCGGCAGATGCGGCGGGCGGGGGTTCACATCATCGCGTCAAACCCCGTGCGCCGCGCCAAGGGGATCGTGCGCTGGGGTGAGTTTGTAGACGACTGGACGGAGGCCCGCGACGAGGACCGCTCGGTGCGTATCTTGCCCCGGTTTGACCACGAGAAGTACTGGATCACCCTGAACCCGCTGCCCGACGGTGATCGGGAGCTGCGGGTGATCCTGGGCGGGCTCAACATCGCCAGCGAGTACGCCTACGGCGGCACCCCCCAAAAAGACGCCGTCACCGGGCGCCACGGCTGGCGTGACACCGACATCGAGCTGCGCGGCCCGGTCACCAACGACGTGGTGTCTCGTTACCTCGACCTCATCGAGCTTCACACGAGCGAGCGCCTCCCGCCCGGTGAGCGAGGCCGGCTCAACCCCGTCCAAGGCCCGAAGGGGGAGGCCAAGGCCCGGTTTGTGTGGAATCACCCCATCCTCGGCAACAAACGACGCATCGAGCGTCTGTACAACGAGCTCATCGACGCCACCCCGGACGGCGCGCCGATCAAGATCGCCACGGCCTACTTCGCGCCCGGCCGCCGCATCACACGACCGCTCTACCGGGCCGCCCGGGACGGAGGCGCCCTGACGGTGATCACGAACTCCACGGAGAGCGTGGACATGTGGTTCGTCACCTCGGCGAGCCGCCACGAATATCGGCGGCTGAGCCGAATTAACCCTGACCTCGGGCTCTATGAGTGGCGGCCTCAGCCCGAGCAGGGCTGGTTCACGCTTCACTCCAAGCAGGCGGCCTTCGGGAGCTGCGGCCCGGTGATCGTCGGCTCGGCGAACCTCGACGCCCAGTCGAGCGAGCACAACTCCGAGTCCGTCGTCGCCGTGCGGGACGCCCAGCTCCGCGCAGACTTTGACCGGATGTTCGCCGCGGATCTCGGCGAGGGCCGCGTCTCCCGGGTCGATCCGGCCGAGCTGGGTCGGGTCGGCCCCATCGAGCGGCTCAAGGAGCTGACGATCTACACCTTGATGTGGTACTGGCTCGACGGCGGCGCGGGCGGCGGCCCTGGACTTGGCGGAGGAGGGAGACTTTAGGCGCGCTCAGCGCGCGGACGTCCTGGAGGTCGTCTATAGTGGGCGGGCCTCCAAGACGGAACCACCCCCATGCGCCGCTCACTCCTTCTGCTTCTCTGCTGCTCCTCGCTCATCGCCTGCAACCCTGATCCAGACGACAAGCTCAACGACTCCGTCGACACCGAGCCCGCCGACGTAAACCAAGACGAGGACGGTGACGGCGTCGAGTTCGAGGAGGACTGCGACGACCAGAACGCCGCGATCTTCCCCGGCGCATCGGAGCTGTGCGATGGCCTCGACAACGACTGCGACGGCAGCGTAGACGACGCGCCCACCGACGCGCCCTCCTGGCACGCCGACGCGGACGGCGACGGCTACGGCGACCCGAACACGGCGGTCACGGCCTGCGAGGCCCCCACCGGGCTCATCGCCGACAACACCGACTGCGACGACGCGACCGGCGCGGTGAACCCCGCCGCCGCCGAGGTCTGCGACGGGATCGACAACAACTGCGACGGCCTCGCCGACGGGGAAGACGCCGCGGACGCCGCCACCTGGCACAATGACGACGACGGCGACGGCTACGGGGACCTCGCCACGGCCCAGCGCGCCTGCGAGGCGCCCACCGGCGCGGTCGCCGACGCCACGGACTGCGATGACGACGACGACGACGTGAACCCCGGCGCCTTGGAGCTCTGCGCCACCGCGGACGACGACGACTGCGACGGCCTCACCAACGAAGACGACGCCGCCGACGTGTCGATGTGGTACACCGACGCCGACCTCGACGGCTTCGGTGACGCGGCCGAGACGACCCTCGCCTGCGCCCAGCCGAGCGGCGCCGTAGACAACGACGACGACTGCGACGACCGTGACTTCGGCGTGAACCCCGACGCCGAGGAGGTCTGCGACGGCCTCGACAACAACTGTGATGGCTCCACCGACGGCGTTGACGCCTCGGACACGTCCACCTGGTACACCGACGCCGACAAAGACGGCTTCGGCGATCCGGCGAAGGCCCAGAAGGCCTGCGACGCCCCGAAGGGCACCGTCGCCGACGATGACGACTGCGACGACAGCGACGACGACGTCAACCCCGACGCGGACGAGGTCTGCGACGGCGTAGACAACAACTGTGATGGATCGACCGACGGGCCCGACGCCTCGGACCTGTCCACCTGGTACACCGACGCCGACAAAGACGGCTTCGGCGACGCCACGTCGATCCAGCGCGCCTGCGACGCCCCGACGGGCACCGTCGCCGATGATGACGACTGCGACGACAGCGATGACGACGTCAACCCCGACGCCACCGAGCTCTGCGACACCATCGACAACAACTGTGATGGGAGCGTAGATGAGGGCACCACAGGGTCTGGGTCGTCCTGCGTGGCCTTGAGCTGCCTCGACGTGCTCGCCAGCGGGGAGACGTCGAGCGGCGTGTACACCCTCGACCCCGACGATGACGGCGACTCGTCCAACGCCGTGGAGGCCTACTGTGACCTAGAGACCGACGGCGGCGGCTGGACGCTCGTGAGCTGGACCGGCGACAGCACCGCGACCCCTCGGGGTGTGCCTTACCCGGGCCTCGCGGTGTGCAGCACCTTGGACTGTCTGCGCGGCTCGGCGGCCAGCGAGGACGTGCTGGAGGCGCTCATCCGCGTCTCGACGTCCATCGGCGTCGGCCACAGCACCACGTCGAAGGCGAGCTACGACCTGCTCGGCGACTACGACTACGCCGTCTCTTACGATTATTCGAGCCTCGCGGGGTTCACGCTGAGCGCGAACGCGACGATCACGACCTGCACGGGCTTCGCCACGGGCACCGCGGACGTGCTCACCGGCCCCACCACGGCGGACGGCGCCACGGTCTATCTCGCCCAGGGCTTTTTCTACAGCTCTGGATACGGCACCTACTCCGAGTCCAGCAGCTACATCTGGCTCGTGAGCGCGCCGACGGCTTACTGCAACGGCAGCGGCTCGGCGCCGGGCTCGTGGCTCGGCAACTGGAGCGCGAGCGAGCGGGAGTACGGCCCTTACCTCGGCAGCACCGCCGGGGCCCGCGCGGTCTGGGTGCGTTAGGGCGCAGCCCAGAGAGGCCGCGTAGACCAGTCTCCCGGGGCGCCGAGCCTCGGGAGCAGCGCCGGATCGAGGGTGAGGAGGTGATCTCGGACTTGGCGCGGCCAGGGGTCGCCTGGGTCGAGCTGCTGCATGAGGTGCGCGATCAACACGAGGGTGTTGTAGACCTTGCC
>JBEAVX010000020.1:0-3372 GCA_041160755.1 Pseudomonadota bacterium | reverse complement strand
CCGAAGCTGCTCGTCTGGAGCTGCTCGCGCACGGACTGGGCGGCGGCGCTCATGTCGGTGCCCCAGTTGAACTCCAGGATCACGTCGCTGCGCTCGGCCCGGCTGCGGGACTCGATGCTCAGCAGGCCGTCCGCCGTGGAGAGCGCCTCCTCCACCCGGCGGGAGACCTGGCTCTCGACCTCCTCAGGGGCGGCGCCGGGGTACTCCGTGCGCACGGTGAGCGTCGGGTAGCTCAGATCGGGCATCAGGTTCAGCGGGAGCTGGCCATACGACACCCAGCCGAAGACCGCCACGGCCACAAAGACCATGAGCACGGCGAGCGGCCGGTCGACGATGAACCCGTAGAAGCCCTCTTGGGGCCGCTCGGGCGGCGGGGGGAGGCTCATCCCTCTTGACCTTCGGCCTTCTCGGCCTTCTCAGCGCCGTCTTCTTTGGCGCCTTCAGCCTTCTCGGCCTCGGCCTTCTTCTTGGCCTCCTCTTCAGCGATCACGTCCTCCAGGCGAGGATCGGCCTCAAACCGCACCCGGGCGCCGTCGCGGAGGTTCGCCTGACCGACGATCACCACCTCGTCGCCGGGGTTGAGGCCGCTCACGATCTCCGTGGTGTCCTCGTCGCTCAGCCCCAGCTCGACGGGCACCTTTCGCGCCACGCGGTAGGGGCCGGGAAGCTCGACCTCCTTCTCCTCCTCAGCGCCTTTGTCGCCCTCACCGCCGAACGAGAAGCTGAAGCCCTTCTCCTCTTCTTCGCCCTCCTTCGCCTTGTCCTCTTCTTTGGGCGCCTCCTCTTTGGGGGGCTCCTCGATGGCGACGCGGTAGACCATCGCCTGACCGTCGTCGTAGACCACGGCCTCCCGGGGCACGACGAGGGGGGCCTGGCGGCGCTCGGTCTCCAGAGACGCGGAGACGAACTGCCCGGGGCGTAAGGTGCGCTCGCCCTTGGGCAGAGCCAAGGTGGCGCGGACCGTGCCTGTGGTGGCGTCGACGGTAGGCGAGAGGCGGATCAGCTCAGCGGCGACGTGGACCTCGGCGTCGTAGACCGGGGTGAGGGTGGCGAGCTGGCCGACCTCAAGGCGGCTCAGGTCACGCTCGGGGAGCTTCACGACGACGCGCAGGCGGTCGAGGTCCACCACCTGGAACGCCCGTTTTCCTCCGGCGACCTCGCCGTAGCGCAGGTCTCGCACGGCGACGGTGCCGTCGATGGGGCTCACCAGCCGCAGGTGCCCGGCGGAGCTGCGGGCCTCGGCCAAGGTGGTCTTCGCGGTGTTCAGGGCGTCGCGGGCGGTGTTGAGCTCGGTGTTCGAGACCGCGCCGCTCTTGTGCAGCGACTCCACCTGGGCCAGCTCCCGCTCGGCCCGGGCCAGCTCGGCCTTCGCCCGCTCATACGCCGCGTCGAGGCTGGCGTTCTGGATCACGGCGAGCACCTGGCCGCGCTTCACCGTGTCGCCCTCCTCCACCGAGATCGAGATCACCGTGCCGCTGGCCTCGGGGGTGAGATCGGCCTGGGCCTCGCTCTCGACGACGCCGGTGGACTGAATCGTCGCCGCGACCTCCCCGGGGCCGACGGCGGCGACGGTGACCAAGGTGCGGGGATCGACCTTCCGTTTGGCCTCCTCCTCGCCACCTTCACCGCCGGGGCCGCCAGGGCCTCCGGGGCCACCAGAGCAAGCCAAAGAGAGGAGGGCGAAGACCACGAGCAGGCGAGCGGAGCGGAGCATGAGGCGTCCTTGGGGTCGAACGATGCCCGAGTACGGCGGAGCGCGTCCGGCATTGCCGACGCGGCTGCAGAGAAGCGAAGAACTGACACCGCGTTAACGCGATCTGCGCGACGCGGCGCCTGACGCCCTCGGCGGGCGGCTCAGAGAGGCCCCCGAGGGGTGAAACGGATAAGGAGCGGGCCTTCCCAGGAGGCTCCACATGATCATCGGGCTCGATCACGTCGCCATCGCGACAGGGGATCTCAACGCGGCGGTGCGCCGGTTCGTCGAAGACTTCGGGCTCACCCTCACCGGCACCGAGGACGTGCTCACCGAGCTGACGTCCACGGCGTTCTTCCCGCTGCACGGCACCCGCATTGAGCTGGTCGCGCCGCTCAACGGCGAGGGCCCCATCGCCAAGGCGCTCACCACCCGGGGCGAGGGCGTTCACCACCTCTGCTTCCGCACCGACGACATCGAGGGCGACATGGCCCGGCTCCAGGCCAAAGGCTACCGCTTCTTGTCCGAGGCCCCCAAGCCCGGGGCGCACGGCGCGAAGGTGGTGTTCATCCACCCCAAGAGCGTGGGCGGCGTGCTCATCGAGCTCTCCCAGCACGACGGCGACGGGCATCACGCCGCCGAGGAGACCGTATGAGGGTCAAGGTCGAGGCCGTCGGCGAGTCCACGTCTCTGGCCGACCGCAAACGCCGCGCCGGCCAGCGCCTCATCTTGGGCCTGCCCGGCCCGGGGCTCGACCACGACACCCGCCAGCTTATCCGGGAGATCCGCCCCTTCGGCTTCATCCTCTTCGCCCGCAACGTCGAGGAGCCCGCCCAGGTGCGTGAGCTGAACCGTGAGCTGACGAGCCTCTTGCCCACGAGCCACCCACCGCTGCACACCATCGACCAAGAGGGCGGCCGGGTGCAGCGGGTGCGCGGCGGGGCGACCTTGTGGCCCCCGGCGCGCTGGCTGGGCAACCTCGACGACCCCAAGATCACCGCCCAGCTCGCCGCCGGGCTCAGCCGTGAGCTTCGGGCCATGGGCTTCCACATCAACTGGGCGCCCTGCGCGGACGTGAACTCCAACCCCAAGAACCCCGTGATCGGCGACCGCAGCTTCGGCGACGACCCCGCCAAGGTCACCCGGCACCTCTTGGCCTGGATGAAGGGCGCGTCGAGCGAAGGCATCACCTCCTGCGTCAAACATTTCCCCGGCCACGGCGACACCCACCAAGACAGCCACCTCACCCTGCCCATCGTCGAGAAAGAGCGCCCGCAGCTTGAGGCGATGGAGCTGCGCCCCTTCCGCGAGGCCGTGCGCGCCGGTGTGCCCGGCGTGATGAGCGCCCACGTCGTCTTCCCGGCCTACGACGAGGACCACCCCGCGACCCTGAGCCACCGCCTGCTCGCCGAGCTTTTGCGCGGAGAGCTCGGCTTCAACGGCGTGATCTTCTCCGACGACATGGACATGAAGGCCGTCGCCGACCGCTTCCCCATCGAACAAGCCGCCGCGCGGGCCTGCGCCGCCACCGTGGACGTCTTCTTGGCCTGCAAAGAGCTGCCCCGGCAGCTCGCCCTGTACGAGGCCCTGATCCGCCTTGAGGAGGAGGACATCCGCTACGAGCGCCTCGGCGAAGACAGCGAGCGCCGCACCCACCGCCTCCGGGAGCAGGCGCTGTT
>JBEAVX010000012.1:0-8083 GCA_041160755.1 Pseudomonadota bacterium | reverse complement strand
AGCCCGCCGACGCGCGCTCGGACGTGTGGGGCCTTGGCGCGATCCTCTACGAGCTGCTCTACGGGGGCCCGCCGTATGTCGGCCAAGACTCCAGCACGCTCTTGGACCAGGTGCGGGCGGGCGCGCCGCCGCCTCTGCGGCTCACCCACCCCGCGCTCCCGCCGGAGCTCTGCGCCATCGCCGAGCGCGGGATGATGCACAGCCCCGAGCGCCGATACCCCAGCGCCCGCGCCCTCGCTGAAGACGTCGAGCGCTGGTTTGAGGGGCGGCGGGTCGAGGCGTATGACTACAGCCCCAAAGACCTCTTGCTGCGCTTCTGGCGGGTCTGGCGGGCGCACATCGTCGTGGTCACCCTGGCGCTCCTCGCCGTCGGGGTGAGCCTCGCCGTGGGCCTCGCCCGGGCGAGCGACGAGCGGGACAACGCCCTGGCCGCTGAGGCCGAGGCCGAGGCGAGCCGCGCGCGCTCAGACAGCTCCTTGGCCCAGGCCCTCGTCGAGCGGGCCCAGGCGGCCCTGATGGCTGGGGACAGAGCCCAGGCCGAGCTGCACGCGGCGTCGTCGCTGCATCTTGTGGACTCCCCCGAGGCCCGGGGGGTGCTCGCCGCCTTCGCCGCCGCCCCGCGCCCACGGCACCTCGGCGCCTTGCCCCTGCCCACCTGTCGCCGCGTCACGATCGGGCGTGAGGGCGGGGAGATCGCCTGCGCGGACGATGATCGCCTGCGGCTCCTCACCGCCGACACCCTCACCGAGATCTGGTCTGTCCCGCTGCCGGCCGTCGCGGAGCTCGTCATCACCGAGACGAGCGTCGTGGCGCAGCGCAGCGACGGGCTGTACGTCTTTGACCGCGCGACCGGGGCGGCGCTGGAGGAGTGGCCCACGACCGTCGCCAAGAACCTCCTCGCCGCCGGGGCGGGCAAGATCGTCAGCTACAAACACAACACCCAGCTCGTGCTCAGCGGCCGAGAGGCGACGCTGCTCCCGCGCCCGATCAACTGTGAACGGGCGAAGATCGCCGCCTTGACCATCGGCCCGCAGGGGCGCATCGCCTCGATGTGCAACGACGGGCGCCTCTGGCTTGAGGGCGACGCTCGGCCGATCATGACGCCGTTCTCAGCGGGGAGCGAGGCCCAGGCCATGGCCTTCACCCCGGACGGGGAGGGCCTCGTCATCGGCACCCACCGAGGCGTGGTCACGCTGTACTCGCTCCCCGAGCGCCGGCCGGTGCACAGCTCTAGCCTCGGGGTGCCCTCGTCCATCGAGTCTTTGCGCGTGTCTCCCGACGGGGCCTTGCTCGCCGCGCTCACGGCGCGTGGGGAGGTGAGCCTGTGGAGCCTCGTGAACGGCGAGCCCATCTCGACCCTGCCCGGGCGAGGTCACCGCGCCCTGGAGTTCACCGGGCCGAGCACCCTCGCCGTCGCCGACGACCAGCTTCACACCTGGGCCTTGCCCACCCGGGTGCCTGTCCTGCGCCACACGCTCCCCGTCGGGATCAGCGGTGTGGCCGTCTCGTCGGACGGGCGCAGCCTGGCCTTGTCCGCCGCCGAGGGCCTCGTGCGGGTGTTCCCCCGGAGCTGGGGCGACGACGGCGCCGTCGAGGGGGTCCATGGCGTCGATCTCCCCTCGTTGGGCTCGACGGTCGTCAAGAGCGTGGCGTTCTCCGGCGACGGGGGCACCTTGGCCATCGGGGCGATGTCGACGGGCAACCCCCGGCTCGCCCGCGCCGGGGCCTGGAGCCGAGCGCTCGGCGTCGGCGCCTTGGAGTCCGTGCGGCGCCTGCTCTTTCTGGCCGATGGCCGCCTGTTGATGGCCGGGTACGCCCCCGCGCTGTGGCTCGCCGCGCCGCCGTATGACGTGACGACCACCGTCCCGCTGGACATGCTCATCGAGGATCTCGGCGCGTCGGCGGATCGGGCCTGGCTCTTGTTCATCGATGACCACGGCGAGGCCTGGCGCGCGCGCGCGTCGTCGATCGTTGAGCTGCAGCGTGTGGCGGCGCGCCCAGGGCTCATCGCCGGGGACATCCACGCCGACGGCCGCCTCGTCTTGTTCGGCCTCGAAGACGCCGTTGAGATCTGGGACGCCGTCGCCGGGCGCCGCCTGCACCGCTGGCCCGCCCACAACGTGCGCGACGTGGCGCTCTCCCCGGATGGGCGCTTCGCGGCGGCGGGGCTCGTGGACGGGCAGACCTGGATCTGGTCCACCGACGATGGCGCCCTGCGCGCGGCGCTGCGGGGCCACACCGATCGGGTCGCGGGGCTGGAGTGGGGTCCAGACGGCGACTGGCTCATCACCGGGAGCTGGGATCGCAGCGCGCGGGTCTGGTGGCTCAAGCAGCTCAACGAGGGGCCGGAGGCGCTCGCCGAGGCCGTCGCGGCGGACTGGGGGATCCCGCTGCGTCGGGAGGTCCAGCCGAACCCGGGCATCCCGACCAAGTTTTTCGAGTGAATCCTCCTCGCTCAAGTGGCGGGTCTCTGCTCGGCTGGCTACAACAAGGGCGCGTGAACTACCGCCGCAAGTGGTGTTTACGAGCCCTCTCGACAGTCGCGAGGGTTGGCACCTGGCCGTCCCAGATAATTCGATGCACCCCGGACGGGGTCCATCACGCTCGAAAGTGAAATCATGGCAAAGAAATTGTTCGTAGGTGGTCTGAGCTGGAACACGACCGATGACTCCCTTCGTCGGGCCTTCGAGGCCTTCGGGGATGTCGATGAGGCGAAAGTCGTGACCGACCGTGAGACCGGTCGCTCTCGTGGCTTCGGCTTCGTGACCATGCAAGATGGCGACGCGGCCACGACCGCGATCGGCAAGATGGACGGCGCGAACCTCGATGGCCGCGCCATCCGCGTCAACGAGGCCGAGGATCGCCCCCGCACGGGTGGCGGCGGCGGCGGTGGTCGCGGCGGCTTCGGCGGCGGCGGCGGTGGTCGTAGCGGCGGTGGCGGCGGCTTCGGCGGCGGCGGCGGCGGTGGTTACGGCGGCGGCGGCGGTGGCGGCGGCTACGGTGGTGGCGGCGGCGATCGCGGCGGCTACGGTGGCGGCGGCGGTGGCCGTGGTCGCGGTGGTGGCGGCGGCGGCTACGGTCGCGGCGGCGGTCGCTCCGGCGGCGACGACTGGTAGTCGTCCTCCCCGATCAGCCAGTCTGATCAGGGCAACAAGCTCCCCCGCGTCGATTCGTTCGACGCGGGGGTTCTTGTCTCTGGGGTCTTCATCGTGGGGGCTCGCGGCCAGGAGCCCGCCAAGGAGCGCTGAGGCTCCCCGGCGGCGCGCCCCGCTCGTCTCAGTAGCCCGAACAGTCCGTGCGCAGGCTGTGGTCACAGCCATCACGGCCGATGTACACCTGGGTGCTCGCCTCCTCCACCGGGCGGTTGGGGACGCTCAGGCCCAGCGCGGTCTGCAGCTCGACATACTTGAGCAGGCCCTCGGCGTACTCGGTGTAGGTGTTGACGAAGAGGCCCGCGTCGTAGACCACCCCGAAGGTGGTGTATCCATCTTGCCCTGACGCGATGAAGCTGTTGGTGACGACGGTGTAGGTCGCGGTGAGGTCGATGGGCGCCCAGCTCCCCGCAAAACGGGGGTTGACCTCTACGTCGCTCACCCGCGCGCCTTTGGCCTGGGAGGCGTCGATGGAGTAACGAAGCCCCGCGGCGTAGGGGTAAGAGCCCGTGGAGCCGCCAGCGTCTAAGGCGTTCGAGAGCGCGTCCTCCAGGGTCGCGACCACCTGGGCGCCGGTCAGCTCCAAGGTGACCAAGGTGTTGGAGAAGGGCAGCACGGTGAAGCCGTCGGCGATGGTGAACTCACCCGCGGCGACGTCCACACGCACGCCGCCAGCGTTCTGAAGGCAAAGGTCTGCGGTGGGCGTGACGGTCAAGAACGCCCGGGACACCACGTCGGCGATCTCGCTCCCATGCGCGTAGGTGTCCTCTTTGGGGCAGAGGGACGAGCGGCCCTGCCCGGGGAAACGCTCAAGGCAGAGATCGTCGTCGAACACGCCCACGACCGTCTCCTGCAGCACGAGCACCTCGGCGTCATAGGCAGCGAGCGCCGCCTCGGTCTCGGCGTCGGGGCTCACCAGCACGAGCTCGGGGTAGGCGGTCATCGCCGCGGACACCGTGGTGAGGTCCGTCGAGGAGAGGCTTAGCTCCGTGGTGGATCCGTCGCTGCCGGTGTAGCTGTAGGTGATGGAGCCCACGTCGATGGGCATCCGGGGCGAGCCGCCGCAGGAGGTCACCACCCCCTCGGCGTCGAACTCCACGCTCAGCTCGCCGAGGAGGTGCGCGTACTCCCAGGCCTGCACCACACACACCGGCTCGCCGTCGGCGTTCTCGCGCTCGGCAGGGTAGTCGGCGACGACGTTGAAGCCCAGCTCCGCGAGGCCCGCGCCGAGCAAGGTGTGGGAGTCGCCGCCGACGATGACGTCTACACCGGAGAGCGCCTCGGCGTACTCCAGATCCGCGTCATAGGTGGTGTGGGTGAGCAGGATGATCTTGTTCACGCCGTCCGCACGCAGGGTGTCGATCTGAAGCTGGGCGGCGGCGAGCTCATCGGTGAGCACGGTGCCCTCGTCGGGGCTGGAGGAGGCCATCGTCTTCTGCGCGATGGTGAGGCCGATCACGCCGACCCGCTGGCCATCGACGGTGAGCACCGTGGCGGGCTCGACGAGCTCGTTGAGCGGGCTCGCCGCGTGGGGGCTCAGGTTCGCCGAGAGCGCCGGGGTGCCGCAGCCCGCGCCGCTGAACTGCTCCAAGAAGCTGGCCAAGGCGTCGTCGCCGTCGTCGAACTCGTGGTTGCCTAGGGTGAAGGCGTCAAAACAGACGATGTTCATCATCGCCGCGTCCGCGTCGCCGTCAAAGAGTGAGTAGTACAGCGTGCCGGTGATGGCGTCCCCGGCGTGCAGCCGAAGCACGTTCGTGCGGGTCGCGCTGAGCTGATCGAGGAGGCTCACCAAGAGCGGAAACCCGCCGTAGGAGGCGCTGACCTCGGTGAGCGGAGCGCCCGCGGCGTCCGCGGTGGTGCTCAAGCTGAGCGCGCTCACGTCAAAGGAGAGGGTCTCGGACTGCAGGTGCGAGTGGTGGTCGTTGACGTGGAGGATCGTCAACGAGAGCGGCTCCCCGGCGGGCGCGGTGTCGTCGCTGTCGTCGGCGCCGCTGTCGTCGGTGGCGCTGTCGTCGGCGCCGCTGTCGTCCTCGGTGGCGCTGTCGTCGGCGCCGCTGTCGGTGGCGCCGTCGTCGTCGCCTTTGCAGGCCGCGAGGGTGAGGCTGAGGGGCAGAAGCGCACCGAAGAGCGCGCGCAGGCGGGCGGGGGTCATCTTCACTCCGGGGTGTTGCGGACCGACCGCCTTATGCCCGGCCCGTGACGCCCAACGGCCAGATGTGACCACGCCGCCGCCGCCGCCCGACAAGCTCGGGCCAGCGCCGCGCCCCTCGGCTCACCGCCGCCAGAGCGTGTCCGTCTCCAGGGCGGCGATGATCGCCGTGATGAGGTGCTGCTCAAAGTCGTTGCGCAGGATGAAGCCGTTGAGGTCCAAGGTGGAGCCGCCCAAGACGAGCTCCGGGCGCACGAAGAACGGGCGCTGGACAGGCCAGAGGTAGAGCCGCGCCGCGAAGCCGAAGGCCAGCCGCGCCGACTCGGCGTAACGACGGGCCCGAGGGAGGTCGCCGCAGAGCCGGGCGAGCTCCGCCGCTCGGGCGATGGCCTCGGCGTACACCGTGCTCGCCGCCGTCGGCGAGGCCGCGCCCTTGGCGAAGCCCCCGACCCGCTGGGGGTCCACCCCACGCTTGGGCCTGACCTGCCGGGCCAGGAGCAGCTCGATCTGCGCCCAGATGAACTCGCGGATGCTCTCGACCTGCTCGTCCGTGGCCCAAGGCACCGGGCGGTCGCTCTCCCATTGGCGCTCCAAGAAGGACCGCCAGGCGTCGGACTGCCAGAGCACGAACGCGCTCGTCGGCGCCCGGGCGAACCGCGCCTGGTAGTGGCGCAGCGCGCGCAGCATCGCGAACGGCGCCCGAGGGGTCTCCCCCAGGCGCACGGCCCCGGCCAAGGCGAGCAGGGCCTCTCCCGGGTAATAGTCTTGGTTGGACTCTTCGCCGGTCTCCTCGACGCCGACGCTGCACCGAAAGAGCCCATCGGCGCGCTGCATCGTCAGCACGCCGTCGATGAGCCGCCGCCGGGCCTCGGCGAGCTGGGTCGGGAAGTCGCCATACTCCGTGGCCAAGATCGTGAGCGCCAAGGCCCCGAGCTTGCCTTGGCCGCGCTCTTTGGGGCTGAGCCCCTGGGCGATGTAGTCGGCGTGGGGCGCGTGGGCGAAGGGCGTCGCCCGAGCCAACAAGAAGTCCAAGGCGCGGCGGGCGCTGCGCTGGGCGGGCCCACGCAGCGGGTGGTCCTGGGGCAAGAACGCGGCGGCGCGAGAGACGCTGTACGCCGAGCCGGCCATCCGCACGAGGTTAAACGCGCCGTGGTCCCAGGTGTCCGTGCGGGCGTCGAGCTGGTAGGCGTAGCTGCCGTCGGCGCGCTGCACCCGCAACAGCCGGGCCAAGGCGCCCTCCAGCATCCCCGTGAGGGTCTCCCGGCTGACCTCGGGCTCGGGGAAGGGCCGCAGGCGGCGCAGCTCGACGGCGCGCTCGCCCTCCTCCAGCACAAAATGCCGCCACAGGGTGCGGGAGAGCTTCGCCGTGGGCCGACGCCAGGCGCCCTTCGGCAGCCCCGCCTTTCGCGCGAGGCGCCCCAAGAGCTGCTCCGGGGTGGTGAGCCCCGAGGTCAAGGCCACGGACGGCTTAAAATAGGCCGACTTGTCGCCGACCTTTAGCTCCACGCCGACCACGCCGCTGGGCAAGAGGCGCGCGAGGCGCTTGGGCTCACGCTCGGTCACGTCCTCGACGCCGACGTTCACCCACAGCTCCAGGTCGAGCTGGTGAAGCTCCGCCGCGCACAGGGCCCCGCCGTAGCGCGCGTCCGCCGCCGCCCGCCGCGCGGCCTCGTCTACGGCGTCGAGGATCGACGGCCCGGCGCCAGACATCGACGCCCGCAGCACCCCACGGCGCCGCAGGGTGAGGTTCACCGCGCGCACCTCGGCGAGGGGGCCGTCGGGCGTGACGACGGTGGCCTCGTGCCCAAAGGCCCGCAAGAGCTGGGCGAAGGCGCGGTGGAGCAGGACGGTCGCTTGGGAGAGCGTGAGCGCCGCATCACGGCGCGGGTCATCGGAGCGCATGGCGGGAGTGTACCCCAGCCCAGGGCGCCGAAGGTCCCCGCCGCGAATCAGTTCGTCACGCAGCTCCCGCTCCCGCAAGATCCGCCGCCGCTGCCCGAGAGCGTCCAGCTCGTGCCGCCGTGGTAGACGTCGTCCGGGTCGTTGTCCAGCCAGCCGCCGCCGCTCCAGGTGAAGCGCGACGCGCTGTTGAGCCACACGCCAGCGCCTTGGCGCGCGGCGTTCTCGGTGATGAGCACGTTCGTGAGCGTGAGCGCGCTCGTCCCGGAGAGCAAAAACGCCGCCCCGGCGTTGTCGCAGGAGTTCCCGCTGGCGAGCCCGGCCCCGGCCGTGAGCGTGGCGTCGCGCAAGAACAGGCCGCCGCCGTCGTCCTCGGCCACGTTGTCGCTCAGGGTGAGCTGGCCCAGATCCCCGGTGGTGCTGACCCACGAGAGCCCCGCCGCCAAAGGCGCCGCGTTGCCTGTCGCCCCGAGGTTGTCGCCGGTGATGACGCTCGACTGGGCGTACATCCCGCCGCCCTCCTCCCCGGCGCTGTTGCTCTGCAGGCTGAGCCCGTTCGCCACGAGCGTGACCTCGTCCAGCCGCGCCCCGCCGCCGAGGTCATCGGCGCGGTTCTCCCGGATGGTGACGTCCTGGGCGGTGAGCGCGCAGCCTTGCTCGGCGTTGAGCCCGCCGCCGTCTTCAGCGTGGTTTCCGGTGATGGTGACGCCGCTGAGCATCACGACAGCGCCGACGCAGGTGAGCCCGCCGCCCCGGCTCGCCTCCCCGCCGGTGAGGGTGAGCCCGCTCAAGGTAAGCTCCGCGTCCTCTTCGACGCTCACGACGCTGCCGGCGCCTTGAGCGTCGAGGCTCGTGAGCGCCGCGCCGACAAGACCCTCGACGG
>JBEAVX010000529.1:0-4339 GCA_041160755.1 Pseudomonadota bacterium | reverse complement strand
GCGCCGACGTCTTTGGTCGAGAAGTAGGCGTGGATTGAGACGGCGTCGACGGCGTCGAGCACCCCCTTCGTCTTGAACAAGGAGCGCATGTACGCCGCGCCTTGGGGGGTGTGGGGCCGGTAGAGGCCGCCGTTGAGCACCGTCGCGCCCGCGTCCGCGGCCTTGATGGCCTTGGAGGTGAGGAGGAGCACCCGGGCGTACTGATCGGGCAGGCAGAACGTCGCCGGGTCGTAGCGGTAGGTGCCCCCCTTGGGCGCGAGGCTGTTCTTGAGGTCGGGCTCGTTGTCGACCTCCCAGTGGCGAACCGGCGCCACCAGGCCGGGCATGTCGTCCACACCGTCGCCGTCGTAACGCTCGACCGCCGAGGTCACCCACGCGGCGTAGGCGGCCTCATCGGGGATGACATAGGACGGGGTCTGCGCGCCGGTGGCGTTGCCCGCCCACGGCGAGAGCATGATCAGCGGCTTGAGCCCGGCCTCTTGCACGACCTGCACCCAGCCGTCCATCCCGGCGAAGCCCCGGTCCTTCGTCTCGTGGTAGCTGAAGTTGGGGTAGACCGCGGTGTGAGAGCGCACCCAGCGGGCGCCGACCTCCCGGGCCGCCTTCGCGTCGGCGCGAAGCCAGGTCTGAACCTGCGCCTCGCTCGGGCGCTGACGGGCGAGGATCTGGGCGGGCACGCTGATGGCCTCGTTGATCCCCAAGATGTCGTCCGCCATGACCTGCTCTGCGGGCGCGGCGGCGCGGGCCTTCGAGACCGGCGCCACGTCGGGGACGGCGCCTGGCGCGGGGCCCTCTACGCCGCCCGCGCAGGCGAGCATGGCCAACAAGAGCGCGCTCGCCGCGAGGACCATCCGAGCTCCGCCCGCCCTCACTTGACGAGCCGCAGCGCGGGCCGGCCCGACGGGGGCTCGTCAGGGGCGGGATCTTCAGGGCTCACAGGCTCTGGGGCGTCTACGGCCAGGATGAGCTGGCGGATCGCGGACCACGGGAAAAAGCAGCTCCGAACGGTGTCGAAGCTCAGCATGAGGCTCACGCCGTGTTCGTGGTACTCGGGCTTGTTGTAGCGGTGGTACGCCGCGTCGAGCTGAATCGGCATCGCCTCGGGGAACCGCCGCAGCACGTCGGCGGGCACGCCGCTGTTCTTGAGCTGGGCGGTGTCGGCGACGAAGCGGAAGTTGACGCCCATGCCGAAGGCGAGGCGGATGATCTGCTCGGCCTGCACCCCGAAGGGATCGATGACGTAGCGGGGGTCGTCGGGCTCCCGGGGCGGCGGCGGCGCCGGGGCCACGGCGCGGGCGGCGGCGCCGGGGAAGCTCAACAGGCCCGGAGACGACTCGTCCTCGTCGTCGTCTCCCTCGACGTCGTCGGACTCCGTGGTCTCCGCAGCGTCTTCTTCGGCTTGGGCGGCCTCGGCCAGCGCCGGGGGGATCCGGGCGCCGAGCGCGCCGAAGTCCTCCATCTTCACGTCCATCACCCGGCACCAATGCATGAGCTGATCAACGGTGAGCGGCGCCCGCTCGGCGAGCACCTGGCGCACGTCCGCGCGCTTCTCGCCGCTCGCCTCGGCCAACGCCGCCACGTTCAAGCCCTTGGCCTTGAGCGTCTGGCGAAGCCACGCGAGAATGGGCTCTGAGGGTCGTTGAGACACAGCATTCCTCCGAGAACGGACGTATACGATAACCTGACAGATGGCGCGGGAACACCACCCGCGCGCGACGGTCCAAGGGCCACCATGACGACCATGTTCATTAGCGCGCTCATCACCTTCGGCATCTTCTCGACCTTCGGCGGCGGGCTCTCGCTCTACCGACGCCTTCGCCGCCAATCCGGCGCGAGGCTCCCCGCCGGTGAGCCCCTCGTGCGGCAGGTGCAGGGCGCCTCAGCGCGGGTGTTTGTGGAGCGCGACGTGCTCGGCGGCCCGAAGTCGATGAGCGTGAACTCCACCCGCGCCGACCTCTCGATGAGCGACGCGCGCCTGCTCATCGCCACCCACCACGGCCGGGTGCTTGAGCTGACCCGCGACCAGCCTGGCGCCGTGCGCTGCACCGGCCCGCGTCGCCTGGTGATCGAGGGCGCCCGGCAGCGCGCCGATGGGCCGATGCGTGTGCGCGCCGAGGTGATCGTCGATGACGCGGAGCGTTGGGCCCAAGAGGCCGCCGCCCGCATCGGCGCCCGACAGATCGCCATGGCCCTGTGATCGCCTCACCTCTGGTAGCCTGAGCCCCGCACAAGACGGCGAGGCGACACGAGGATGGGCAGAAGGACGCTTCTCACAGGGGCCGCGGGATTGCTCGGCGGGGCCTGCGCGCGACGGCTCTTGGCCCGGGGCGACGAGGTGATCGCCTTGGTGCGGGATCGGGATCCCCGCTCGCCGCTCTACGCCGACGGCCTCATTGACCGCTGCGTCGAGGTGCGCGCTGAGCTGAGCGACGCCCCACGACTCCTCGCCGAGTACGCCCCCGACGCCGTCATCCACCTCGCCGCCCAGACCCAGGTGCCCGTCGCCGCCCGCGCCCCGCTCTCGACCTTCGAGTCGAACCTGCGCGGCACCTGGCTGTTGTTGGAGGCCTGCCGCGTGGCCCCGCGCCCGCCCCAGGCCCTCGTCGTGGCCTCCACGGACAAGGTCTATGGCCCCGCGCCGGTGCCTTATGTCGAGGACGGCCCGCTCCTGGCGAGCGCGCCCTATGACGTCTCGAAGCTCTGCGCGGAGCTGATCGCGCGGTCTTACGCGGAGAGCCTGGGCCTCCCCGTCGTCATCACGCGCTGCGGCAACCTCTACGGGCCGGGAGACCTCAACTTTGAGCGCCTCGTGCCGGGGGTGTGCCGGGCGCTCGTGGAGGGCCGCGCGCCGGAGCTGCGCTCGCGTGGGGGCATGACGCGGGAGTGGCTCTACGTAGACGACGCCGCCGACGCCACGCTCTCGCTGCTGGACCAGGCGGCGGCGCTGCGGGGGCAGGTGTTCAACGTCGGCGGAGACGAGCGCACCACCGCCGGGGCCCTCGCCGAGCGCCTCCGCGCCGTGGCCGCCGACGCCGGGCTCTCCCCGGCGCACATTCGTTACGCCGAGACCGACCCCGCCGGGGAGATCCCGCACCAGGCCCTCGACAGCGGCCGCCTGCGCGCCTTGGGCTGGGCGCCAAAGCGTCACCTCGATGACGCGCTCCCCGAGACCTTCGCCTGGTTCCGTGGCATCTTGCAGAGACCATGAAGGTCCTGCTGATCAACCCCACGATGGGGGACTACTACCGCGACGCCAAGGTTCGGGCGGCGATCACGCTGAGCCCGCCGCTGAACCTCGCCTTGCTCGCCGGGGCCCTCCGCCGGGCCGGGCACACGGTGGTCGTCTGGGATGAGGAGGCCGGGGTGATCCCCGCCTTGGAGCGCCGCATCGCCGACGCGCGCCCGGACCTCATCGGCGTCACCTTCCGCACGCCGCTCTTCCCCCGGGCCAAGGCCATCGCCGAGGCCGCCCGCCGGGCCTGCCCAAGCGCCATGCTCGTCGCCGGGGGCGTTCACCCCTCCACCCGGCCGCTGGACTGCGTGACGCTCGCGCCCTTCGACGTCGCCGTGCGCGGCGAGGGCGACCAGACCCTCGTGGAGCTCGCGGACGGCAAACCCTTCGCCGAGATCGGCGGCCTCACCTGGCTGGGCGGCGAGACGCCGTCCCGGGCGCTCATCACCGACGTCAACTCCTTGGCCATGGGCGCCTGGGACCAGTTTGACCTCGGCCGGTACCGCCAGACGAGCCTCGTCGCCCACACCGCGCCGGTCGCCGATCTGGAGTTCTCCCGAGGCTGCCGAGCGCGCTGCGTGTACTGCACCAAAGGCGTGTTCGGCGACGCCTGGCGGGCCAAAGACCCAGAGCGGTTCGTGGACGAGGTCGAGCACGCCCGCGCCGCCGGTTTCCGGGCGTTTAACCTCGTGGACGACAGCTTCACGACGATCACCTCCCAGGCCATCGCCACCTGTGAGGCGCTCATCCGGCGGGACGTGCGCATGCCCTGGACGCTCACGAACGGCATCCGCGTGGCGAACGTGAACGAGGAGTTCTTCCGGGTCGCCCGGCGCGCGGGCTGCTACCTCCTCGCGTTCGGCTTTGAGTCGGGCTCCGACGAGGTGCTCAAGCGCATCAAGAAGGGGGCGACGGTGCGCCAGGCGCGTCGGGCCGTGGCCTGGGCGCGCAAATACGGCTTCACGATCTTGGGCTACTTCATGGTCGGCCTGCCCGGCGAGCGCCGGGACACGATCCGCGAGACCGCCGAGCTCGCGGCGTCCCTGGACCTCGACTTCGCCAAGTTCTCGATCACGATGCCGCTGCCGGGCACGCCGCTCTATCGGG
>JBEAVX010000867.1:0-3428 GCA_041160755.1 Pseudomonadota bacterium | reverse complement strand
GGCGAGGCTCGGCGGAGAGGCTGAACATCGGCAACAAGAGCCCGCCGAGGCCGAGCATCCAGCCGCCCACCCAGCCCAACAGCAAGAGCGCGGCGTGGTGCGCGATCCCCGTCACCGGGGGCAACACGAACCAGAACCCGGCCCGCCCGCTGTACAAGAGCGCGCCCAAGGTGAGCCCAGCGAGGCCCGAGAGCTCGGCGAGCACCAGCCACAGCCGGGTCACCCGCCGCCCCTTCGCCCTAGAGAGCGCGCGAAGCACCCCCAGCGCCCGAAGGAGGAGGCCGAGGATCAGCCCCGCGGCGCCGATCCCGCCGAGCGCACCGAGGCCCTGGGGCCAGCCGAGGCCGAGCATCAACCCCACGCCGCCGCCGAGGATCAAGGCGTCGCATACGGCGGCGAGCCGCGCCCAGCCCGGGGGCGGGCTCTGGGCGGTCACCACGGGCACAAGCTGCCAGCCCAGGCCGACGATGGCCATCATCAGCGTGCCGACGGTGATCAGGTGGACCGCGACCAAGAGCCCGCTCCGCCCGTACCACGCCGCGCCGTCGAGCACCCCGGGCCAGGCCAAGAGCAGCCACGCGAGGGGCTCGGCGACGAGCGCGACGGCGACGGGCGGGATCACCACCCTTGGGAGACGAGGGTGTGGGGATCAGGGCGCATGAATCTGTAGCTCAACGTGATCTTCGCGCTTCGTCATCGTCCAGACGAGCCCCCGCGCCTCAAGCTGAGGAAAGAGCAGGGCGGGCTCCCGGTGATGAAGCACGGTCAGAGGGGTGCCTTGGTCCAGCGCCCAGAGGATGAGGCGCAGGGGCTCGGGCGGCGGCAGGCCACGCACGTCGAGCACGCCCGCTCGGAGACGCGCTTGGCCGAGGCGGGCCGTGTCGGCGTCGGGCGCTCCCGGATCCACCGCCCCGCCGTGGCCCTCGGGCGGGCGCCAGAGCGAGGTGACGCAGACCTCACCCTCCCAGCGCACCCAGGCCAACCAACCTCGGCGGCCCAGAAGCTCCAAGAGCGGCGCGGGCTCAAACGGCGCGGAGAGCGCCAAGACGGCCCCAGGTTTGAGGCCACGAAGGGCGGTCATCACCGCGCCGAAGGGCTCTTGGCCTTGCTGAATGAGCGGCGAGACGTCGAGGCGCTCTACGGGGGCGCCTCTCGCCCAAGGGGGCTCGGGGTCGGCTCGGCGCGCGGCGGCGGGCAAGGCGGCCGGCCGATCAGCGGGCGGGCCTTGGAGGTTAAACACCGCCAAGAGCGACTCGGCGTCTACCCCGGCCACGCGGGCGGCGGACTCAATGGTCACCAGCTTGGGCAGCACCCGACCCAGCACCGGGTGGTTGAGCCGCTCAAACGCCGGGTGGAACGCCGGGAGCAGGGTGCGCAGCGCGGGCTTCGCGGCCAAGGCGTCGGAGACGCGGGTGTGAAGGGTGAAAGGGGCGATGGTCATGGCGAGCGCCTCGGGGACAGGCAGGGAGACGCACGTTGCAAGAAGCGGTCCAGGCCCAGAGACGCTCAATTGACAAGAACATCTGTTGAGTTGGCGGCAGTTGACACAGGCCGGGTGTGTGGGATCACACCCTCACCTCCAATCGTGACGACGCGCTCAGTCCTTGGGCGCCGCTTGGCTCGCCAGCTCGGCGTGCAGGTGCTCCAGGGAGCGCACCTCCGCCAGCGTCGTCTGCCGGGCCCACTGGTTCACGCAGCCGTGGAGCTGCGACCAAGTGTTGTGCAGGCTGCAGGGGTTCTTGGGGTTACACGCCCCGAACCCGAACGCGCAGCGGCGGTCCTCAGACGACCAGTCTGAGGCGTCGAGCACCTCCATGAAGGTGATGGCGCTGGGCGGGCGCGCGAGGCGAAACCCGCCGCCGTGGCCTCTCAGCGCCTCCACCAGCCCGGCGACGACGAGGTGGCGCATCACCTTGGAGATGTAGTGCTCGGGGATGGCGGCGAGCTGGGCGAGCTCCTTCGCGCGCACCCGCTCGCCAGCGTCGTACTCCCCGGCGAGGATCGCCATCGCGCGGAAGGCGTACTCAGCGGTGTGGTTGAAGAGCATGTCGTCGGCCCTCTGCGAGAGGATGCGGTATCCCGGGCCCGGGGAGCCGTCCAGCGAGGGGCACGGCCCGAATCCTGCTCTGGGTCAGTACCGCCTGCCGCACAAGCTCCTTACACTGGCAAAACAACGGACACCGATGTCTGTTGATGGAGTCTCAATGCTCTCGAAGTCACAGGCGAGGAGCTTCTTCCTCTTCGCGACGGTGGGCTTCTCAGGCGTGTTTCTGTGGTTGACGGTCGATACGGTCCGTCAGGTCCCGGCGCGCTCGCATGAGGAGAACATGAACGCCTCGGTGATCCGAGGCAAAGAGATCTGGGAGAAGAACAACTGCATGGGCTGCCACACCATCCTCGGTGAGGGCGCCTACTACGCGCCCGAGCTGACGAAGGCCGTGGAGCGCCGGGGTGAGGCGTGGCTGCGGATCTTCCTGAAGGATCCCCAGGCGATGTACCCGGGGCGTCGCAAGATGGTGCAGTACAACTTCACTGAAGAAGAGATCACCGACGTGATCGCCTTCTTGGACTGGATCGGGAAGATCGACACCAACGGCTTCCCCGCCAAGCCCGACATGGCCCCCGTCGCCGTCGCGGCCGCCGCGACCGTCGCCCCCGCCGCGGGCGCCCCGAGCGCCGTCGCCGCTCCCGCGCTGTTCACCCAGGTCTGCGTGGCCTGTCACAGCCTCGGCGGCACCGGCGGCGTGGTCGGACCAGCGCTGGACGGCGTCGGCGGCCGCTTCGACCGCGACGGTCTCCGGGCGTGGCTCGACAACCCGCAGTCGGTCAAGCCTGGCACGGCGATGCCCGATCTCAACCTCTCGGCCAGCGACCTCGAAGCGCTGACCGATTTCCTCATGTCTCAGCGCTGAGAGGTCACCATGGACAACCCGCTCAAGTTTCAGTCCTGGCGGATCGCGTGGACCTTCTTCGCGACCTGCCTGCTTCTGCTCTCCCTCCAGATCGTCTACGGCTTCATCATGGGCTTCGCGCACATGGGCTATGACGGTCTGCACGACTGGCTCCCGTTCAACACCGCCCGCGCCACCCACACAAACCTGCTCGTGGTCTGGTTGCTCTCCGGGTTTATGGGCTCGGCGTACTACATCATCCCCGACGAGGCCCAGACCGAGATCTGGAGCATGAAGCTCGGATGGGCCCAGTGGGGCTCGCTGGTGGCCGTCAGCGTCACAGCCGTCATCGGCTTTCACTTCAACTATTGGGAGGGCCGGAAGTTTCTGGAGATCCCGCGCCCGCTCGACGTCCTCGTCGTGGTCAACGTGCTGGCCTTCTTGCTCAACATCGGCATGACGGTCTACAAGGGCAAACGGTACACGACCACGGCGCTCACGCTCCTCGCGGGGCTCACCGCCGCGGCGCTTCTGTAC
>JBEAVX010000841.1:0-3800 GCA_041160755.1 Pseudomonadota bacterium | reverse complement strand
GTGGGCCTTGTGCGCCGTCCTCGCCGTCACCGCCGAGCTCGGCCTCCGCCAGACCCCGACCTTCTCCACCTGGGCGACGGGCCGGGGCTGGGAGCGCGCCCGAGAGGAGTTCGCCCAGCTCTTGGAGATTCAGCAGCACAAGGCCTACCCCGCCGACAGCTTCCCCGTTCGACCGCCGGATCCCGACCCTACGAAGCGGCGCATCGTCGCGCTGGGCGGGTCAAGCACCGGCGGCGCCTACCAGATGGACGACATCGACCAGTTCTGGCCCAAACGACTGGAGGAGACGCTCACGGCGCGGGGACACACGGACTGGGAGGTCGTGAACCAAGGGGTCGGCGGCTGGAACAGCCTGCACGTCCGCCTCTACGTCGAGAGCCAGATTCAGCGCCTCGACGCCGATCTCTTCGTGGTCTACATCGGGCACAACGACATCCTCACGACGAGCCCGGCGCCTTACCGCGACCTCTACGCCCGCTACCAGCGCGGCGGCGGCGCGGCGGCGGCGGTCTCCACAAAACTCTCGGAGCTGCGCCTGTACAGCGGCCTGAGGTTCTTGCTCCTCGGCCTGCGGGATCGTGGCGGCGCCGTGGCGGTGCCCGTCGAGGACGCCCAGGACAACCTCAGCGCGCTGTTTGACCTCGCGGCGGCGAACAACGCCCGGGTGATGCTGCTCACCGAGGGCCTCAACCCCGATCCCCAGCCCATGCGCCCCTACGGCGAGATGCAGCGTGCGCTCGCCGAGTCGCGGGGCGGGCTGTACCTCAACACCGCCGACCAGCTCTGGGCGCTTGGGGATCCCGACCTGTTCTTAGACGACTGCCACCTCAGCCAAGAGGGGCATGTGCGGCTCTCGGCGATGATCGCGGAGAGCCTGGAGGGCGCGGGCTGGCTCTGAGCCCGCGCCGCTCGGCGCGGAACCTACTGCGGAGCGGCCGGGGGCGTGCCCGCCGGGGGCGCCGGAGGGGTGCCGTCGGTGCCAGGCGTCGGCGGGGTGGCCGGGCCGCCGGGCGGGATCGGCGCCTTGGACGGGTCCGGCGGCGGCAGGTCTTGGCGCATCTTGTTGAACCACTCGGCGTGCTGGCCCAAGGTGAGGTTCACCTCAAGATCCTGACCGGCGAGCTTGATCGGCGCCGCGGCCGAGCCGCCCGCGGTGTCCTCCATCTTGGGCATGTCTTTGTCGTCGAGCTGGGCGGCGCTGACGTAGATGTCGTCGGCCAAGGTGGCCGGGGCGACGATCTTCACCGGGCTCGTGCCGTCCCAACGCTCGATGTGCAGCGCCACGGGGGACGTCTGCTTGCCGTCGTCGGAGGTGCGCAGCGCGAAGAAGTCGAGCTGGGACTTGCCCCAGGCCCCGACGACGTTCACGGTGATGGTGACCGTGGGTGAGCCCTCGGCGATGAGCGTGGCGAACTTGGCGTTTGAGGTGTCGCCGGGGCCGCCGGGGGTGACCGCGCCCGGGGCGCCCTCAGCGCCTGGGGTGGGACCGCCGCCCGGGGGCTGCTGTTGGCCGTCGGGCGCGGGGCCCCCGGCAGGAGGAGGCTGGCCCCCAGCGCCCTCGCCGCCTTCTTCGGGCGGGGTCGGGCACCCGACGACAAGCAGAAGGCTGAGCGCCAGCGCGCGCGGCAGATGAAGACGTCCTGACATCGGCTGCTCCATGAACGTGTCGCGCGCCTTCGATGGCCCGCGTGCGCACCGTTGTACCACAGCTCTGCGGCGCGCTCCAGGCGCCCGACGTTGACCCGCGCCGCGCCGCTTGACCTTCGGGCCGATCGTCCGATACGCTGGCTTCGACGTGACTCCAATCGGAGTCACCACGGCGCCGGAGTCCGCGTGGAAGAGAGCGTGCTCAACCAGCTCACCGCCCTGGGCCTCACGCGAAACGAGGCCCTGGGATACCTGACCTTGGCCCAAGACGCGGGCGCCGAGGGCCTCACCGGCTACGAGGTCGCGGCGCGCTCGGGCATCCCACGAAGCGCCGTGTACACCGTGCTGCGGCGCCTGGAGCAGAGCGGCGCGGCCTTCGCCATCGGCGACGAGCCCGCCCGGTATGTGCCGACGCGCCCCGACCAGCTCATCGAGACGATGCGCCGGGGCACCTTGTCCCGCCTGCAGACCCTCGGCGACGCGCTCAACGCCTTGCCCAAGCGGGCGATGCCCGAGCCGATCTGGATCCTCAGCCGCTACGACGAGGTGATGGCGCGCGCGGCGGAGATGATTCGTGGCGCGGGGCGCTCGGTGTGGCTCTCGGCCTGGCCGCGTGAGCTACAGCACCTCGGCCCGGTCCTGGGCCGCCTGCCCGCCGATCTTCACCTCGTGCTGCACACCCCCACCCCCAGCGACGCGCCGCCGCCGGGCTTCTCGGTGTGGGCGGATGACGCCCCGGCGAGCACGAAGGCCGGCTGGGCCCACAAGCTGCTGCTCGTCATCGATCGCCGCGAGGCGCTCCTGGGCGGGGCCGAGCCCGAGGCCGACAACCAGGCCGTCTGGACGACCAACCCGTCGTTGGTCGACGTCGCGACGAACCACCTCATCCTCGACGTCACCCTGCTCGCCGCCCGCCAAGGCCGGGACTGCGCCGCCGTCGTCGCGCCGATGATGATGCCGCACCTCAACCCGGCCCCGACGGACGCCCCCTCGACCGCCCAAGGCTGGCCAGGATGAGCGCGCCGGGCCAGCCCTTCGGCCGCTACACCCTGCACGAGCGCCTCGGCGCCGGGGGCATGGCGGAGGTCTGGCGCGCGACCTTGACCCACCAAGGCGTCGAGAAGCGCCTCGTCATCAAGCGCATCCTGCGGGGGCTCTCGGCGGACCCGGCCTTCTTGGCGATGTTTGTGGACGAGGCGCGCATCGCTTCCCTCCTCCATCACCCGAACATCGTGCAGCTCTACGATCTCGGCGAGGTCGACGGCGAGTGGTACCTCGCGATGGAGCACGTCCCCGGCCTCAACCTCCAGCGTGTCCTGCACAGCCTCACCTCTCGCCGCCGGGGGATGCCGACGGAGGTCGTCGCGTATGTCGGCCACGAGGTCGCCCGGGGCTTAGACGCCGCGCACCGCCTCGTGGACCACGACGGCCGCGCGCTCCAGGTCGTGCATCGCGACATCTGCCCGGCCAATCTTTTGCTCTCGACCCAAGGCGACGTGAAGATCGTCGACTTCGGCGTGGCGCGTTCTGCGGCGAACACCTTCACCACCCAAGGCGCCGGGCTGAAGGGCCACGTCGCGTACATGAGCCCCGAGCAGGCCCTCGGCGCGACCCTGGACGGGCGCTCGGATCTGTTCGCCTTGGGCGTGGTGCTGTGGGAGGCGCTGGCGGGCCAACGCCTGTTCAAGGCCGACTCCGGCCTGCTCACCTTAGAGCGGGTTCGGGACGCCGAGGTGCCGCCCCTGCCCGAGGGCCGCGTGCCCCCGGCGCTTGAGGCCGTCGTCCGCCGGGCCCTCGCCCGGGATCCCGAGGACCGCTTCTCCGACGCCCGGGCGATGCAGCTCGCCTTGGCCGCGCTCATCGGCGACCTTGAGCCCCAGCGGGACCGCCTCGCCGCGCTGGTCGCCGAGGCCCTGGCCGCCGAGCGCGCGGAGGAGTCCGCGCGGCTCGTCGCCTTGCCCCCGACGGCGATCAACACCGACGAGGACGCGCCCACGACCGTCTCCGCCACCCCGGCGCCGCCTCGGGACGCGCCCTCCCCGGCCGCGCCGCCGCCTGCGCCGCCGCCCGCGCCGACCGCGACGCCGAGCACCGACGCGCGGCGCCGTCCTCGGGCGCTCTGGCTCCTCCCCGCCGTGTTGGTCGCCCTCGCC
>JBEAVX010000783.1:0-5436 GCA_041160755.1 Pseudomonadota bacterium | reverse complement strand
CCAGAATTCCAGAGCTCATCGGTTGTTCCTCCTGTTGAGGAGCGCGTCGGCCTTCAGGCCACGCGACACGAAGGGGTTACCACGAGGGAAAAACGAGAGGGACGGAGCCGATCAGATGACCTTGGCCTCGTCGCGGAGCAGGCGGACCAGCTCCTTGACCTTGGCCTCGGGGGTGGCGCCCTGGATGATCTTGCCCGAGGGGCGAGGCGGCGGGAGCTCAAGGCCGGACTCCTCGACGAGCGCGCCGGCGGCGCCCACCTGGCCCGCGGAGAGGCCGAGGTCGGCGATGGACTTCACGGCGATGGCGATCTTCTTCGCGGCCATGATGCCCTTGAGGTTCGCGAAGCGGGGGGTGTTCAGGCCCTTGTCGCAGGTGATGACCGCGGGCACCGAGGTGGAGACGACCTCGATGAAGCCGCCGCCCGCGTTGCGCTCGGCGGTGATCTTGCCCTCATCCACGGTGAGGCCGGTGACCACGGAGACCTGGGCCCAGCCGAGGAGCTCCGCGACCATGCCGGGCACGGCGGCGCTGTCGGTGTCGATGGCCTGCTTCCCGGCGAAGATCAGCTCCACACCGGCGGACTTCGCGGCGGCGGCCAAGGCGCGGGCCTTGCCCAACCCGTCCGAGCCGGCCAAGGCCGGGTCATCGACGCGGATGGCCTCGGTGGCGCCGCGCGCCAGAGCGTCACGAACGCGGGCCTCGGCGTCCGCGCCGCCGAGGGTGATCACCACGACGCCCGTGGCTTTGCCAGCGTCTTTGAGCTGGATCGCCGCCTCCAGGGCGAACTCATCGTAGGGGTTGATCTCCCACTTGACGTCGGCGGTCAGGATGCCGGTCTTGTCGGGGTTGATCTTGATGATGGTGTCCGAAGCGGGGACCTGCTTGAGCAGTACACCGACTTTCATGCGCCCTCCAGGGGGACCGGGGTGAGTGGGGAGTGTCGGGGGAACGAGGCGTCAACGAGGGGAGGCGGCCGGGGTCGCCATGCCGCGCAGGAAGATGTCTGCCACCTGTTCAGCCGCGGCGTCGGGAGAGATGCGCTCGCGGCGGCTCAGGACGTACTGCTGGCCAAGCTCATCCAGGGCCCCGAAGAAGGCCCACTTGGCGAGGAAAGGATCTACATCGGCGCGCATGACCCCACGGGTCTGGCCCTCGCGCACGATCTGCTCGAACACCCGCAGGTAGTCCCAGAGCTTCTCGGGGCGGTAGTCCTTGAGGAACTTGTGGGAGAGCCGAAGCTCGACCTGGAGCACCTCGGACACGGCGCGGTGGCGGCGCACGCTGTCGAAGTGGAACCGCGCGAAGACCCGCACACGCTCCAGCGGGCAATCGACCCCGTCCAGGGCGGCGAGCAGGCCCACACGCAGAAACTCCATCTTCTCTTCGAAGATGGAGAGGAGCAGGTGCTCTTTGTTGTCGAAGTAGAGGTAGATGGTGCCATCGGCCACGCCCGCGGCCCGCGCCACGTCGCTGATGCGCGCGGCGTGAAAGCCTTTCTGGGCGAACACCTCGATGGCCGCCTCGACGATGGCCTCGCGCTTGTCGCCTTTGCGGCTGGCCTTCTCGCTCACCTTCGACCCGGGAATGAATGAAGCTTCATTCGGTTAGCCCATACAGGCCTTGGGGGCAAGCGGAAGGCGCGTGACCGAGCGCAGGAGACGGGCCTTCGAGGCCGATCAGCCCCGCTTCTTGAGCCACGCCGTGACCGCCGCGGCGACGTCGAGGTCTCCGGCGGCCTTCCAGTCGGCCATGAACGCGGCGTCGCCCTTCTCGGTGAGCGGGTGCTGGAACAGGCGCTTGAGCACGTTGTGCGGGATCGTGGCCACATGGGCCCCGGCCTGGGCGGCCTGGGCGACGTGCAGCGGGTGGCGAATCGAGGCCGCGAGCACCTCGGTGTTCAGGTCGGGGAAGTTGGCGAAGAGCTCGACGATGTCGGTGATGAGCTCCATGCCGTCGGTGCCGAGGTCGTCCACGCGGCCGACGAAGGGCGAGACGTAGGTGGCCCCGGCCTTCGCCGCGAGGAGCGCCTGGGTCGCCGAGAAGCACAGGGTCACGTTCACCCGGATGCCCTGGCGCGAGAGCCGGGAGGTGGCGGTGATGCCGGCCTCGGTGAGCGGCACCTTCACCACGACGTTCTTGTGCACCTGGGCGAGCAGCTCACCCTGGCGCACCATCTCGTCGGCGGACTTGGCGACGACCTCAGCGGAGACCGGGCCGTCCACGAGCTCACAGATCTCGAAGATCGTCTCGACGAAGTCTCGGCCTTCTTTGGTGATCAGCGAGGGGTTCGTGGTGACGCCGTCGATGATGCCCCAGGCGTAGGCCTCGCGGATCTGGTCGATGTTGGCGGTGTCGATGAAGAACTTCATGGTGGGCTTCCCGGCGACATGGGGCTTGGAGCGGCGCCGCGCGGGCGCAGGGCGTTGGGATACACCGGCTCCGGGCGGATCGCAAGCGCGCTTGGGTGAGGGTTCGGCAACACCCCGACCCGGACGAGGCCGGGCAGGGGGCCCTCGGGCTGAAGCCGGGCGTACGGCAGGCCGGTGGAGGGGTCCCGGGCCTCGGGCATCACGTCGAGGAGCGGGCGCCAGGCGAAGGGGCGCTCGGTCAACAGCGGGTGGGGCACCTTGAGCACGTCGAGGTCGAGGGCCATGGCGTCGGTCCACAGCAGGTCTAGATCGAGGGTGCGATCGGACCAGCGCAGCTTGCGGCGGCGTCCGAAACGGGCCTCCAAGCCCTGACACGCGGCGAGCAAGGCGAGGGGGCCAAGGCGAGACTGGATCAGCGCCGCGCCGTTGAGGAACCGCCCTCGGGCGATGCCCCCCGCCGGAGGGCTCTCGTACAGGCCGCTCGTCCGCAGGAGCGTCACCCCGGGCAAGGTGTCCAAGGCGTAGAGCGCGGCGGTGAGCGTGGTGAGGCGGTCGCCTTGGCTTGTGCCGAGGCCGATCACCCACAGCCAGTCGGGGCGGCTCACGGGGTGACCGCCTCAACCGGGGCGCCGCGCTCCAACATCTGCCGCTCGAACCGAAGGGCCTGCTCCTTCTCTTGGGCGGCGGCCACGGACGACTTGATCTTTCCGTCTAGGTCCACAACCCAGCTTCCACCGAGGGGATCCGGGGGTGTGCCCTTGAGCTTGCCCGCGCGCAGAAGCTCCTCGACACCCCGCGGGCGGCGACCCCGCTCGGCGGCGAAGGCCTCGGCCAGCTCGTTGAGGCGCTCAGCGTACTCGTCGTGGGTCAACGACGCGAGGCGGCGCTCTAGCTCCTTCCGCAGCTCGGGGTCGTCGGTGAGCTTCAGCTCGTCTTGTAAGAAGCGGATCGCCTGGGGGCGCTCTTTTTGTTCTTGGCGGAAGGCGACGGCGGCGACGGCGTACCACTCCGGGGCCCCGGGGCGGCGCGCGGCCTCCGCGATCCAACGGGAGGCCTCCTCGCGGTCGCCGCCTTGGATGTACAGGTTCATGCCCACCGAGAACGGGAACCAGGGGTCCTCCGGCAGGTTCTCCGAGCCGAGCTTCATCACCGCCGTAGAGCCCTCGTAGTCGCCCAGCACCCGCAGCATCACGCCGCCGTAGAAGTAGGGCGTGCGCCAGCGGGGGTCGATCTGGCAGATGCCGAGCACGGTGCGAGAGAGCCACTCCACCCAGGCCGGGTCGCCGGTGGTGTTCCAGCGCTCCCCGAAGGCGAGCACCGTGCGCACCCAGAGCAGGTCGGCGACGTGAACGGAGTGGTCCAACGACGCGACGCGCACGCTCTCGGCGTCGGGGATGAACAGCAGCTCGTGGCTGACGTTGAGGTCGCGGCGCTGGGCGTCTACGTAGCGCTGGCTCGTGTGGGCCAGGGCCGCGCCGCTGAGGAGCGCGATGCTGAGCGTGAGGGCCTGGGCGCGGGTCATGGGGTGATTGTAGCGGGTTCCGGGGCGGCGTAGCGCGTGGCGGCGTCGAGCAGCCGGGCGGCGTGCTCATCAAACTCTTGGGCGCTCACCCCAGCAGCGGCGGCGCGGCGCGCGGCGTACCCCGCCTCGTCTCCGGCCTGGCGCGCGGCGGCCGCCCGCACGAGGTTCAGCGTGGGGTCGCTGAGGTTCTCGCTCCGCTCCACCCGCGCCAGGGCCTCGTCCCAGCGCCCGACGTGGGCCAAGATGAGCCCCTGCAGGCCGAGGATGATGTCGTCCTGCTCACAGCGCGCCGCGTCGGAGAGCGCCACGGCCTCCGCCGCCTTGTCGAGATACCCATACCGCAGCGGGCAGCGGAGCGCGTTCTCGCAGATGGTCGTGTAGGGCGGGTCGTCTTGGAGCGCGGCGGCGAAGAGGGAGCAGGCCCGGGGCCCGTCGCCTCGGTTGTTGAGCTCGTGGGCCACAGCGGCCTGGGTGTAGCCGTTGACCTCATGCCGCAGCGCGGACGCCCAGAGCTCCAGGCCCGACTGCCAGTCCGGGAGGCGCTGGTGTAGGGTCAAGACGCTCACCAGGGCGAAGGCCGGGGCGAACCACAGGGCCCGGCCGCGCAGGCTCAAGGCCAAGGCCAGAGCGACGCCGCCGAGCGGCGCGTAGAGGTATCGTTCGCCCATCTGGCCGCGCAGGGCGATGGCGGCGAGGCTCGGCGCGAACGACAGCCCGGCGAAGGCCAAGCCCGCCAAGGCGACGCGCCCGCCCCGAAGGACGAGCGCCACCGCGCCGCCGAGGCCGAGCCCCAGCCCCAAGACGACCTTCCACAGCGGAGGGCTGAGGTACTCCAGCGTGTCCCCGGTGGTGAGCGGCCAGGGCCAGAGGAGCTTGAGGGTGTAGTGGGCGCCGAGCGCCGGGAGCCGGTCGAACAAGAACCGCCAATGGCTCCAGTCGGGCGTGGTGGCCGGGTCGATCCCGGCGGCGGTGCGTAGGCCGATCCAGAACAGCGCCGCGAGGCCCAAGGCCGCGTACCGAGGCCAGCCCCGAGGCCGCCCAAACCGCGCGAGGTCCAAGGCCAAGACGAGCCCGCCGACAAACAGCCCGCTCTCTTTGGAGAGCGCCGCCGCCGCCGCCGCCAGGCCGCCGCCGAGGAGCGCGCCGCGGCTGGGCCGCTCGTCCCACAGCAGGCTCGCCGCCAAGAACGTGAACGTGGCGACCATCAGATCGTTGCGCGCGGCGATGAACGCCACGGCCTCGGACTGGATGGGGTGCAGCGCGAACACCGTGGCCCCGGCCAAGGCCGACCACGGCGGCGCGGCCTTCTTGAGCAAGGAGAGCAGGCTCATCGTCGCCGCGAGGTGCCAGGCCACGGAGTGCAGGTGGTGCCCAGCGGCGGAGAGCCCCCACAGCGCCCGGTCCAAGGTGAGGCTCATCAACATCAGCGGCCGAAAGTAGCCGGAGTTGATGCCGACGCTCGACACCTCCCAGAGATCTACGGTGAACATCTGGGGCAGGTTTCGCCAGTCGCCGGTGATCGTGTTGCGCACGACCAAGGGCTC
>JBEAVX010000757.1:0-3013 GCA_041160755.1 Pseudomonadota bacterium | reverse complement strand
TGGTGACGAACAAGGCGCCAGCAGACGACTGGATCACCCTCGATCCCCGCTACTTACGCTTCGTGGCCTTGGGGAACTACCTCATCTTCCGCCGTGGCGACCGCCGCGTCACCGCCGCGCTCCTCCACGGCCGCACGGCGTTTCGGAACCGGTCGAGCCATCGCCTCGACGTGCCCGCCGAGGCCGGACTGCTCGCCGTGGGCTGGTTCCGGAAGCGGCTCGTGGGCGTGGTGATGCGAGACGACCGGGTGTGGGTCGTGGGCTGGACGAAGGGGGTGGTGCCGCCGATCGTGCTGCCGCCGGGGGCGCGGCGCCCGGCGTTGGCCCATGCTCACCTGCTGATGCCGAAGCTCGTTGGCGGGCAGGTCTCCCACCGAGGGTCGGAGCGGGCGCTGTACTTCATCGACAGCGCGCACACCCTCTGGCGACTGCGGCTCTCGGCGCCGTTCGGGCTGGATTGCCATCAGGAGCTCGCGGCCGATCTCAGCGAGAGCGCCGAGTTTGGTGTTGTCTACGTGACAGAGCGGCGGGTTCACACTGGGCCAGCCTTGGCAGAGGGGTTCATCAACCCCCTTGGCGCCGGGCAACCTCCAACAGAACACGATCTCATCTTTTGGAACGCCTCAATGCTCGGCGGGGCGCCGCTCAGCCCGCGCTGCCACGACATCCTTCATGCGGGGGGGCAGGTCCTCGAACCGGTCCCCGACGTTGGACTGGTGCTGCACAGCGTGTCAAAGAGCGCCCCCTCCACTGCGCGGCCGATACAGACCGATCTGAATGAGTGGAGGATCGGCGTCACTGCCGACCCCAAACGAGCGATGGCGCCCGCTGTGCTCATCCGTCACCTCTACACAAATGTGCTGAGCCTCGTGACCGCCGACGGCCCCCGCGACCTGCTCCAGCTCGACGGCGCCCCCAAAGCCATCACCCTCTCCCCCTCCCGCTTAGAGCTCGCCTGGATCGATCACAAGGGCGACCTCGTCCTCTACGACTACAACAAAGACAAGGAGCTTCGCCGCTTCCGCCCCTCGGAGCTGCCGTGAGCCTCCTCCCCCGCCAGCTCTGCCACCGGGGCGCGGTCATGGCCTCGGCGCTGTGGCTTCGTGGACCCGACACAGTCGCCCGCGCCGTGTCCCAGCTCACGCCGGGGGCGACCCTCCACCCGCTGCGCGACGGCCTGCTCGTGCGTTGGCCCCAGGCGGCGCGGGTGGTGGTGAACGAGGCGTCGGGGGTGGCGCTCACCCTTCGGGATGAGGTGCTGTGGGCCTTCCCGCCGACGCCTGCCGAGGTCGCGGCGCTCAACCCAGCCAAGGGGTCGGTGGTCCTCTGCGTCGGCGGCGTGGCCGAGCTCGTGCCGGGCCTTGGGGCGGCGATCGACCCGCTGTCGCTGATCACGGCCCAGGTCACCACGATCTCACTCAAAGGCCTCGGGGCGCCGCCTGCCCCACCCTTGGCGCTCGTGAGCGCCAGCGCTCCCCGCGGACGTTTTGGTGTGGCCGAGGCCGACCCCGCCGCAGCGGAGACCCAGGCTGCGCTCATGGCGCTCAAAGAAGGTCGTCGGGCCAAACCTGTGGCGGAGGAGGAGGCGCCGCGGGGCTGGCTCCAGGCCGTCGGCGAGACCTTGGGGCGCTGGTGGCGGGCGCGGCGGGAGACCAGCCCCAAGTCGTCTTCCGCGCTCTCGCCCCCGTCGTCCCCGTCGCTCTGGGAGCGCCTGCTGAGCCGCCTCGATGAGCTGGCGCTCCAGAACACCCTGCGGGGGCTCATGGGGGCCCGACACGCGCGGTACGTCGGCGAGCTGATGGAAGAATTGGAGGGCGGCGATCTCACGAAGGCCCTGCGCGCGGCGATCCCGCTCTCCGAGAAGCCAAACGACACAGACGACCCCCGCCGTTTCCCCCTGCGCCTGCCCCAAGGCCGCGAGCAGCTCAAGGTCACCGCCGGGCCCAGCGGCGGCGGCGGGATCGGGCTCCAGACCGAGATGTTCGCGCGGCTGCGGCAGCTCTACACCCAGGCCGCCGAGCGCCTGACCCGAGAGGGCCGCATCGAGGAGGCGGCGTTTGTGCACGCGGAGCTCCTCGACCGCCCGTCCGACGCCGTAGGTCTCCTCGAAAAACACGGTCGGTTTTCCTTGGCCGCCGACATCGCCGAGACCCGCCGCCTGCCGCCGGCGTGGCAGATCGCCCTGCGCCTGCAAGCCGGGGAGATCGAGCGCGGCATGGACCTCGCCCGACGCTACAACCTCTTCGAGGAGGCGGCGCTGCGTCTGGTCGCCAAAGAGCCCAAGCTCGCGCGCACCTTACGGCTGGCCCAGATCACCCTCCTCGCCGGTCAAGGGCAGCTCACCCGGGCCCTCACCCTCGCGATCCGACACGATGAGGCGCGGGTGGTGGTGGCCTTGGCCGAGGGCTGCGTGGCCCGGGGCGGCCTCGCCTTGGTCGCGGCCTTTGACGCGCTGAAGACGATGCCCCCGGCGCTTCGTGGCCAGGCGCTCCACGCCGCGCGCCCGCTCTTGCGCACGTCCGCCGCCGACCCCGCCCGAGAGGCGCTGCTGCGGACCTTGGCCGAGCTTCACCCCACGGTGATCCCCGCGCCCGAACAACACCTCCTACAGTCGCTCCAGCGTGAGGCGGCCCGTGTGGCGCTGCGCGCGGCCGCCGAGGGCCTCGCCGACGGCGCGAAGCTCGCCCAGGCCCTCGCCCAGCGCGCCGACGCGGCCCTTCACCAAGAGCTGTCCTCCGCCCGCCCCCTCGACCCCCCGCTGCGCCCGACGACAAACGCCCTGCGCCGGGCCGCTGAAGATCGTGGCGCGACGCCGATCCACGATCTCGGCCGCCGCGCGGACGGCGTGGTGGTGTTGGCCTTGGGGGAGACAGGCCTCGTGCTCGTTCATCCCGACGGCGCCCGCCGTCACATCGAGGCGCCGGCGTGGCGTGTGACCTTAGGCCCCGGCGACGACGCCCTCGTCCTCGCGCCCCGGGGCGAGGTGAGCCGGGTGAGCCGGGTGAACCTGCAC
>JBEAVX010000662.1:0-4314 GCA_041160755.1 Pseudomonadota bacterium | reverse complement strand
CGAGGCGGCCCGCGCGATGACGTATCGGGTGGAGGTTCGGCATCCAGGGCGCGTGGAGCTCTCGCTTGGCGAGTGGCTTGAGACGACGAGCAAAACGGGCGCCCAACGGCAGATCAACGCCCCGGCAGCGCCAGACTTGTTGGCCTTGGCCCGCGACCGGAGCGCCGCGACGGCTCCGGCGCGTGAGTTCTGGGCGAACGCCGTGTTCTTGCGCCTCAGCCCGGCGCAGCTCGGCGGCGGCGCGACGCCGTTTCGTGGCTCGCTGGAGCCGATCCTCGACGAGGAGGGGCGCCAGCTCGCGCGGCTGCTCAAGAGCCTGTCGCCCGCCCAGATCACACGACTCGTGGAGCGTGTCGGCGAGCTCGTGCCCGGGATGTCGGGCCTCGTCGTGAACGACCCTGGCGAGGGCATGGAGCTGCACTACGCTCTGGTCGAGGAGCTCCCCCGTGAGGCCGGGAAGCGCGTCCGCAAACACGAGGTCCCCGCCTGGATGTTGTCCGAGGGCACCCGCCGCATCGTCGCGATCTTGGCGCTCTTGGAGTGCAGCCCTGCGCCGTCGCTCTTGTGCATCGAAGAGATCGAGAACGGCCTCGACCCCTGGGTGGTCCAGCGCATCGTGCAGCACCTTCGCGCGGCGTCGAGCCAAGGGGTGCAGGTCATCGTGACGACCCACTCCCCATGGCTCCTTGATGACGTTCCCCTCGATGACATCCTCTACGTCGAGCGCGCGGGCGGAGAGACCCAGTACAAACGATTCGCCGACATGGACGCGGTCAGGGCCTTCTCGCCGTATGTGCCGCCGGGGACCCGGTATGTGCAGGGGCTGTCCTGAATGCCGGAGCGCCGTCAGGAGCCCCTTCGGTTCGGGATCTTCGCCGAGGGCAGCCGCTCGCCTCGTGGGGCGCGGGTCGATTATTTTGAGCAGATCTGGCGTGAGCTGCTCCCGAGATTGGTCGGGCGGCCCGCACCAGCCCACGTCTTCCCCATCGACAAGGCGTCGATCGAGGCGATGAACCCGGCGAGCCCCAAGAGCACCGGGCGGGGTGAGGCCCTAGACGATCGAGTCCGTCGCGAGCTGCTCAAGACCCCCTTCGACTGTGTGATCGTGGCCTGGGATCTCCACCCCTCGCTCGCCAGCGCGATGACCCCGCCCCAATGCCGGTGGAATGAGACGCTGCGGCTCTACGAGGGCCTGGCGCGGGAGGGCTCGATGTTGCCCCCGGAGTGGCTGAAGTCCGCCCGGGCGAAGCTGCAGGAGCTTCAGGCGCGGGCGGTCCCCTCGGCGCGTGGCGCGCCACCACGACTAGAGCGTCACGGGATCTACGCGCTGTGTATGGCGCCTGAGTTTGAGGGCCTGCTCACGCGCTCGGAGGCCAACGTGCGCGCCGCGCTTGGGGCGGCGGAGCTGCGGATCAAGGATTGGCCGAGCTGGCGCGCAGACCCTCAGGGACGCGAGGCGAAGGAGCTGCTCAACCGGGCGATCAACACCCTACGCGCGCTCCCCAAGAACAAACAGCCGAAGGTCTTTGCCCAGATCAACGGCGACATGAAGAACGCCCATCACGAGTGGGCCGCGAGGATCCTCAAGGTCGCGACCGAAGACAGCCAGCGCCAAGCGGCCTTGAGCGAGCACCCCATCGCCGCGCGCCTCACCGAGCTGCTGCCACGATAGGCCCACGCCCCCCCGCGCCCACGCCCACGGCCTGCCGTGGCGTCGCCGTCGAGATCCCGCCGTTTGCCACCGCGCGCCCCACCAGCGGCGTGGCACGGCCGTTGCAGTTAGTCGGGCACCGCACGGAGTCCTCGATGCCCCTTCGCCCCCTCGCTCTGCTCCTCGCCGCCCTCTCCCCCGCCGTCGTCCAGGCCGCTGAGGTCACCGGCGACTCGGGCAAGGGCCTCACCGTCACCAGCGACGACGGCCAGTTCTCGATGAACGTCCGGGGCCGGGTGCAGCTCCGGGAGAGCGTCACCACGCCGCCGCCCGGCGACGGGGCGCGGGACCTCACCACGATCGGTCGTGTCTACACCGCCCGGGTGTGGCTCAACGGGCACACGCTCTCTGAAGACATCGGCTACACGTTTCAGCTCGCCCTGGCGCCGAACGACTACCGAGACGGCACGATCTCCCCGATCTTTGACGCCTACTTCGACTTCAGCCACAACCCGAACGCCAGCGTGCGGGTGGGGCAGATCTTTGTGCCGTTTGACCGCGCCCGCACCATCCGTGAGTTCTCGCTGCAGCTCGCCGACCGGCCCCGCCCGGTGAGTGAGCTGACCTTGGACCGCGACGTCGGCGCGTACCTGTACTCCGACGCCCTGGGCGGCTCCATGGTGGCCTATCGTCTGGGGGTGTTCGCCGGAGGCGGCGGCAACGCCATCGCCGAGAAGCCGCCGGGCGGCCTCGCCGTGGCGCGCGTCGAGCTTCGCCCCTTGGGCCCCGTCGATGACGACAGCGAAGGCGACCTCAACCGCCGCGAGACCCCGGGCCTCGCCTTGGGCCTCGCCGCCGCGTACAACCTCAACACCAACCGCGCCCGCAGCACCA
The DNA here is from genome assembly GCA_041160755.1 of Pseudomonadota bacterium. Taxonomy (GTDB): domain Bacteria; phylum Myxococcota_A; class UBA796; order UBA796; family CAJQPC01; genus JADKFE01. Next base: position 1,769 of record JBEAVX010000662.1, on the reverse strand, counting down.
CGTCCACCACCTACACCCTGGGCACCGCCGATTACCTGCACCTCGCCGGGGACGCCGTGTTCAAGTGGCGGGGCGTGGCGGTGATGGGCGAGGCCGTGCTGCGCGACGCCCAGGAGGAGTCGTGGACGGTCACCGATGAGGAGGGGGTCGCCGCGACGGAGTACGCACGGTCAGGCTGGGGCTGGCTGGTGCAGCCGTCTGTGATGATCTCGCCCAAGGTCGAGCTCGCCGGGCGCTACAGTCGGCTCTACGCCTTTGAGGGCACCGACCCCAAGTACGTCACCGAGACCGAGACCTTGGGCAACGAGGTCGCCGCCGGGGTGAACTACTACCTCAACAAGCACCGGTTTAAGGTGCAAGGCGGCTGGACGGCGCGGTTTGGCGAAGACTTCAGCCAGGCCCAGCACACCGGCCAGGTGCTCGTGGACGTGATGTTCTGAGCGGGGGCGCCCAGGCTCAACCGGCGGGGGCGCGGCCTTGTACGCCGGGGAGCTCGATGCCGCGCAGCTCCTTGTACAGTCGCAGCGCGTAGCCATCGGTCATGCCGCTGAGGTAGTCGGTCACCCGCAAGAGGCGACTGTACGCGGACTCGTCGGCGGCCCGGGGCTTGAGGCGCATGAGCTTGAGCGCACGTTTCTGGCGACCGTCGGGCGTGATGGCCAAGGCCGCCGGGGCGAAGACCTCCAACAGACCGCCGAGCACCTCGTAGCCCGCGAGCTCGACCCGCAGCACCTCCGGGGCCTCGTAACAAAGCCGCCGGGAGACCTCGCTGATCTCGTCCAGAGTGGCCTTCGCGGGGATGAGCCCGGCGAGGGGCTCGCCCAAGGTGCCCTCCAGCAGGGCGTCGTGGTGGGCGATGAACGCGGTGACGAGCTGCTCGACGAGCTTGTTGATCGCCCTCGCGCGCAGGTACGCGATGCGCTCGCGAGGATCCGACAGGCTCATCTGGGGCTGGCGACCGTGGGCCCGGATGAGCAGCTCCGAGAGCCGATCTTCGCCGACAAACCCCAAGGTGTAGCCGTCCTCTAGGTCGAGGATGCTGTAGCAGATGTCGTCGGCGGCCTCGACCAAATACGTCAGCGGGTGCCGGGCCCAGGCCTGATCCTCTACAGAGAGCAGGCCCAGGCCCTCGGCGACCTGGGTGAAGGCGGCGTGGTCGGCCTGGAAGTAGCTGAACTTTTTGCGGGAGACGTGTTTTTTGTGCCCGGCGTGGCCTTTTTTGCGGTGAATCGAGGCTTGGGGGTACTTCGCCACCGCGCCCAAGGTGGCCAGGGTGAGCTGCATCCCGCCCCGATCTTCGCCGTACATCTCCAGGCGGGTGACCACACGGAAGCTCTGGGCGTTGCCCTCAAACTGCTGGAGGTCCATTCGTTCGGCGTCGGACAGCTCGGCCAAGGTGTGCGCGCCGTCGCCCCGGAACCACGAGGCGATGGCGTCTTCACCGGCGTGACCAAAGGGCGGGTTGCCGATGTCGTGCATCAGGCAGGCCGAGGCCACGATGTCGCCCAAGGCGCTCGCGGCGACGCCGCCGAGGTCTACGCCCGCCGCGAGGAGCTTCTCCCCGGCCCAGGTGCCCAAGGTGCGGCCCACAGACGCCACCTCGACGCTGTGGATGAGGCGGTTGTGGATGTGGTCGTTCGCGGGCATCGGGAACACCTGCGTCTTGTCGAGCAGGCGGCGGAACGGCAAGGAGAACAGCACGCGGTCGTAGTCGCGCTCGTAGCCCCGGCGGTCGTGGGCGGTGGGCTGGTGCTCGGCGCCTAAGCGGG
>JBEAVX010000647.1:0-18541 GCA_041160755.1 Pseudomonadota bacterium | reverse complement strand
CGGCGGCGCGGGTGACGCACAGCTCGGCGGAGCAGCCCGCCCGGGTGCAGTCGGCGTCGGCCTGGCACTCGCCGTCGGCCTCGGGCAGCTCCACCCGATCGTGGCAGCGCTGGTACATGCCGACCGGGTCCGCGAAGGGCGCCTCCTTGAGCGGCTTGATCGGCCCGCTCACCGGCGACGCGGGCGCGGGCTCCGCCGCCGGGGGCGCCTCGATGACCGTCGGGCTCACGCAGGCCCAAGAGAGCGCGAACAACGCCAAGAACATCGGGGCCTCTGGGGCAAATTGTCGCAGGGGGCGCACGCCCGCCCGTCCTCTGGAGGAGATGGGTTACCCCACGGACCTTAACTCCCTCAAGAGGCAAAGAGATGACCCTTCGATGGGGAATCGTCGGCCTCGGACGCGCCGGGCGCTCCCGGGCGGCCGCCATCCTCGCGGATCCCCGCTGCGAGTGGGTCGGCGCGTGGCGAGGGGTCGCGCCCGAGGCCCCAGCGCGGGCGTTCTCCAGCTTCGAGGCCCTGCTCGACGCCGTAGACGCCGTGGCGATCTGCTCCCCCAACGACGCCCACGCCGATCAGGTGCGCGCCGCGCTTCGCGCCGGCCGCCACGTCGTCTGCGAGTTCCCCTTGGCCCCGAGCGCCGCCGAGGCCCAGGCCCTCTTCGACCTGGCCGCGTCCCAGGGGCGGCGGCTGCACGTCGAGCACATCGAGATCCTCACCGCCACCGCCGCCGCCGCGCGGTCCTTCATGGCCCAAGGTGCGCTTCAAGAGGGCTCCTTGACCTTCTCAAGCCCCGATCGGGGCTGGATCGGTGAGCCTGAGCGCGCCTTGGCGATCACGCACCGCAACATCGCGCGCCTGCACCGCCTGCTCGACGCCTTGGGCCCTCCCGAGCGCCTGCTCGTGCAGGAGCGCGGCCCGACGCGGCTCTCGGCGACCTTGTGGTTTCAGGGCGCCCCGGTGCAGCTCACCCTGCACCACGCGCCCGACGCGCCGCGTTCGCTCACGATCCAGCTCACCCGGAGAGATGGCCAGATCCTGCGCCAGCGCAACGATCAGGTCGAAGTGAGCGGAGCGCCGGTCCTGCTCCCCAGCGACGGCGGCCTCTTCCAGCGCGACCACGACGCCTTTATGGCCGCCCTCTACGACGACACCCCCCTCTATGTGCCCTCTCAGAGAGCACTTGAGCTGCTTCACCTCGCGGACGGCCTGCTCGCCGCGCCGACCGCCCGCGAAATTCCTCACACGACGCTGATGGACGGGCGCCGGGTGAGCCATTAATATCGCGCCCCAATTCACTGAGCGGCGATTCAGTGGACCCCGAATCGGAGGAAAGGATGCGAAGCCTCGTCAACCCTGCACCCCTGTGGTTTGCCAGCGCCGCGCTGGCGCTCGCGGCGTTCGTCGCGTGCCAGCCCGGGGTCAAGCTGGAGCAAGAAGGGCTCTTCGCGATCGACAACCACTCCCTGCTCCCCCCTGAGAAGGGAGAGGGTGAGGTCTGGCGCACGTCGGTCGGCGTGACCCCCCAGCCTGTCGATCCGCAGCCCATCGCGTTCAACCACAAGATCCACGCCTCGTCCATCGAGGAGGGTGGCCTTGGGATGGACTGCCAGTACTGCCACTCCAACGCCCGGCAGAGCAAGCACGGCGGCGTGCCCTCCTCCCAGGTGTGTATGGGCTGCCACAACCTCGTGCCCGTCGAAGGACGCTCCGAGGAGGCCGTCAAGGCGCTCACCCAGGTCAAGGACTACTGGGCCAAAGGGGAGCCGATCCCGTGGGTGAAGGTCCACGACCTCCCCGACTTCGCGCACTTCAACCACTCTCGCCACGTCAAGGGCGGGGTGCAGTGCACGGAGTGCCACGCCGACATGACCAAAGAGACGGTCGCCGTCCGCGCCGCGTCCATGACGATGACGATGGGCTGGTGCCTCGACTGTCACTCTAGCCACCCCTCGGTGGACACCAACTATGGCGTCAACGCTGAGCTCCGCCGTGCCGAGCTCAAAGACTGCTACACCTGCCACAAGTAGGCGACGCGGAGCACATCGGAATGGCAACCATGAACCGCCGAGACTTTTTTAAGGTCGCGGGCCTCGCAGGCGCCGCAGGCCTCACCGCGTGTGATGTCCAGACCCCGGTTGAGAAGCTGTACCCCTATGTGGTTCAGCCTGATCAGCTCAAGCCTGGCATCCCGACGTACTTCTCCACGGTCTGCGGCGGGTGCGCGAGCGCCTGCGGGGCTGTGGCGAAGAACGTCGAAGGCCGCACCATCTTCCTGGCCGGGAACCCCGACGCCCCCTCGGGCGGCGGTCTCTGCGCCTCGGGTGTGGCCGGGGTGCAAGACATCTACGACCCCGAGCGGGTGCTCACCCCCACGGCGGGCGGCTCTCCCAAAGCGTGGGACGCCTCCCTCGACGGGCTCGCCAAGGCCATCGCGGCCTCCAAAGAGTCCGGCAAGAAGGTCGTGTGGCTGGGCAAGTACCGCACGGGCGCCCTGGGCAAGCTCATCACCGACTTCGTCACCGCGACGGGTGGGCAAGAGCTGCACTGGGAGCCGCTGGGGTACGAGGCGCTCGTGAAGGCCACGGAGCTCGCCTTCGGGCTCTCCGGCGCCCCGCGCTACGCGCTGGACGAGGCCAAGGTCATCGTCGGCTTCGGCGCGGACTTCTTGCACACCTGGCTCTCTCCCCTCGCCCAGGCGAAGGGCTGGGCCGCGGCGCGTAACCCCGAGAAGGGCGGCTTCGTCGCCGAGTACTACGAGATCGCCCCCACGGTGTCCCACACGGCCACGCGCTGCGACACCTGGTGGACGGTCAAGCCCGGCGCCGAGGCTGGCGTCGCGATGGCCTTGGCCAAGCTCGTCGCCACCCGCAAGGGCTCGGACGTCGCGAAGGACTACCTCGCGTCCGTAGACCCGGCGGCCTTGGCGGACGCCGCGGGCGTGCCGCTCACGAAGCTGGAGACCTTGGCGGAGAAGCTCGCCAACCACAGCTCCATCGTCTTCCCCGGCGGCCCGGCCACCAACGGCGTCAACGGCACCCACCTCGCCTTGGCGACGCTCGTGCTCAACGCGGTCTGCGGCAACGTCGGCAAGACGCTGCTGCTCACCCAGCGCACGAACCTGGGCAAGGTCTCGTCTTACGCCGAGGTCGAGGCCCTGTTCGCGGATCTCGCCGCGGACAAGGTCGGCGTCCTGCTCATCGACGACATCGACCCCGTCTTCTCGTTGCCCGCGTCGGTGAACGCCTTCGCGACGCTTGAGAAGCTCCCGAACCTGTTCATCTTCTCGAACCAGGTGTCGGACTCCTTCACCGGCAACGCGACGGTGCTCCCGCCCGGCACGAGCTGGGAGAGCTGGGGCGACGCCGAGGCCGTCGTGGGCCACTACGGCCTGCAGCAGCCGACGATGAAGTCTCTGGGCGACACCCGGGACATCGGCGATGTGCTCTTGGGCCTCGCCAAGACCCTGAAGCTCGGCGTGGTCGCCCCCGTCGTGGAGCCCGCCGCTGAGCCCGTCGTCCCCGCGGACGGCGCCGCTCCGGTAGACGCCGCGCCCGCCAAGGACGCCGCGCCCGTCGCTGCGGCCCCCGCCGCAGAGGCCCCCGCCGCCGAGGCTCCCGCGACGGCCGCCGCGCCCCTGCTCATCGGTGGCAAAGCCGCCGTCGCGAGCTTCGAGGCGGACGACTTCTACCGCTACCTCGTCGGCTACTGGCACCAGAACGTCTACAGCCAGGCCAACGCCTCGGAGTCCTTCGAGGACTGGTGGGTGAACGCCCTCAAGCGCGGCGGCTTCTTCACCACCCGGGTCGAGGAGTCCGTCAGCCTGCTCGCCAGCTTGCCCAAGGGTGAGCCCGGCGTCGCCGCGGCGAACGCCACCAGCCTGGTGCTGTTCCCCAGCGAGCTGCTGTTCGACGGCCGCAACGCGAACAAGGCCTGGATGCAGGAGATCCCCGACCCCGTCTCCGGCTACACCTGGGGCACTTGGGCCGAGCTCTCGCCGGGCCACGCCAAGAAGCTCGGCGTCACCGAGAAGGACAGCGTCGTCGTCAGCGCCAACGGCGTCGAGTACGAGCTGGGCCTGCGCATCTCGAAGGGCGTCCCCGACGGCGTCGTCACCGTGGTGCTCGGCAACGGGCACGAGCGCGGCAACCGCTACAGCAAGGGCTGGGGCCACAACGGCTTCCGCTTCGTGAAGGCCGAGAAGGACCCGGTCTCCGGCGCGCTCTCTTACGCGGGCATCTCCGCTGAGGTGAAGCGCGGCGCCCAGGGCAACCCCCGCAAGAGCATGATCGGCTCGGAGTCGATGGATCACCGCCCGGTGGCCTTGGTCTCCAACGTCGAGGACGTGCTCTCGGGCAAGTACACCGAGACGTCCTCGTTGGCGGGCATTCACCGCATCCCCGAAGATCCCCGCCTCGTCGCGAAGGGCATGCACGACATGTTCCCCGAGCCCGAGCACCCCACCTACCGCTTCGCGATGTCGATCAACCTCGACACCTGCACCGGCTGCGGGGCCTGCCAGGCGGCGTGCTTCTCCGAGAACAACATCTCGATCACCGGCCCCGATCAGCACCTCAAGAACCGGTACATGAACTGGATCCGGCTCGACCGGTTCTGGGAGGGCGACGGCGAGCACCCCGACGTGCGGTACTTGCCCGCGATCTGCCAGCAGTGCGCGCACGCGCCGTGTGAGGGCGTCTGCCCCGTTGTGGCGACCTACCACAACATCGACGGCCTCAACGCGATGATCTACAACCGCTGCGTCGGCACCCGCTACTGCGCCAACAACTGCCCCTACTCCTCGCGCCGCTTCAACTTCCACACCTACCGCTGGCCCGAGGCGTATCAGCTCATGCTGAACCCCGACGTGTCCGTGCGTGAGGTCGGCGTGATGGAGAAGTGCACGTTCTGCGTGCAGCGCACCCGGCACGTCAAGGCCGAGTGGCGCGGCAAGGGCCCTGTGCCCGACACCGCTTGGCAGAAACTGACAGCCTGCGCTGAGGCCTGCCCGACCGACTCCATCACCTTCGGCAACGCGAAGGAAGAGTCCGCCGCGGTCACCCAGATCTGGAAGACGCCCCGGGCCTACACGCTGTTCGGCGAGCTGAACAACAAGCCTGGCGTCCGGTACGTCACCAAGCTGAGCTTTGAGCCCGTGATCTACAACCACCACGGTGGCGGCGGACACGGCGAAGATCACGGTGACGGCCACGCCGAGGCCCCGACGGGCCACGCGGCCGAGACCACCTCCCACGGAGCCGGCGCCGCCGCTGGCACCGACCACCACTAAACCAGAGCAGGAGCGCGTCGTGCAGGCTGCACAGACTTACGCCGACGTCAACCGCGACGTTCTGCGTCCCCTCTTCAAGCCAACTCCCCTCTGGGCGGGTGCCCTCGCGTTGGACCTGGTGGTCCTGGCGTTCGGTGCGTACTGCTGGGCCCACCAGCTCGAGTGGGGTCTTGGTGTCGCTGGCTACACCCCCCCGGTCTTCTGGGGCGTGTACATCACCACCTTCGTGTTCTGGGTCGGTATCGGCCACGCCGGGACGCTCATCTCCGCCATCTTGTTCCTGTTCCGGGCACGGTGGCGCACGGGCATCTACCGCGCGTCCGAGGCGATGACGATCTTCGCCGTCATCACCGCCGCGCTGTTCCCGATCATCCACGTCGGTCGCGCTTGGTACGTGTTCTTCTTGTTCCCGTACCCCAACCAGCGCGAGCTGTGGCCGAACTTCAAGTCCCCCCTGGTGTGGGACGTGTTCGCCATCAACACCTACCTCATCACCTCGACGGTGTTCTTCATCATCGGGCTCATCCCCGACATCGCCGCGGTGCGTGACGGCTCGACGGGCCTCATCCGGAAGGTCTACAACCTTCTGTGCCTGGGCTGGCGCGGGACCGACAACCAGTGGCGTCACTACATGGCGGCCTACGGCTTCTTCGCCGCGCTGTGTACCCCCCTGGTGCTCTCGGTTCACTCCGTCGTGTCTTGGGACTTCGCGATGGCCCAGACCGCCGGTTGGCACTCCACCTTGTTCCCGCCGTACTTCGTCGCAGGCGCCATCTTCTCGGGCTGCGCGATGGTCATCACCCTGCTCGTCCCGCTCTCCAAGATCTTCGAGTGGGAGGAGTACATCAACGTGTGGCACTTCGAGCACCTCGCCAAGCTCTGCTTGTTGACGGGCTCCGTGCTGACCTACTCCTACGGCATCGAGCACTTCATCGCCTGGTACTCGGACAACCCCTACGAGTGGGGCATCTTCGTGGACCGCGCCACGGGGAACTACTCCTGGGTGTTCGCGACGATGGTGTTCTGCAACTGCCTCGCTCCCCTGATCTGGTGGAGCAAGAAGATGCGGACCAACCTCTACGTGCTCTTCGGCGTGTCCCTGCTGATCAACGTCGGCATGTGGTTCGAGCGCTACAACATCATCGCCTCGTCCCTCGCCCACCAGTTCGACCCCGGCGCTTGGGTGTACTACCAGCCCACCTGGGTTGAGATGGGCATCCTCGCGGGCTCCTTCGCCTGGTTCGGGATGTGGTTCTTGCTCTTCGTGAAGCTCATGCCCGCGGTCGCCATCGCCGAGATCAAAGAGGCGATGCGTCCCCCGCTCAAGCATGACCATGTGGAGGCCGCGTGAGCGACAACGTGAAGGGCGTCTTCGCCCACCTCGACTCCCTCCTGACGGGCATCGCCCGCGTCCGGAAGGCCGGCTACAACGACTTCACCGTCACCTCTCCCCTCCCCCGCCACGAGATTGAGGAGGCCATCTACGATGGTATGCCCAGCCCCGTGCGGTGGTGGACGATGACGGGCGGCCTCATCGGCGGCTCGGGCGGGTTCACCCTCGCCTCGCTGAGCTCGGCGGTGTGGCCCATGGCCCTGCCCGGCGGCAAGCCCGTCGTCTCGGTCCCGGCCTTCTTCGTCGTCACCTTCGAGTGCACGGTGCTCCTCGCGGGCCTGTTCACCCTGCTCGGTCTGCTCTTTCACTGCCGTCTCCCGTCGTTGAACCTCGACATCGAGGTTCAAGACCCTCGCTTCTCTCTCGACCGCTTCGGGCTCATCGTCCACGGCGCTGGGGCGAAGCGGGCGGAGATCGCGAAGCTCCTGCATGACGCTGGCGCCGAAGAGGTCGCCAACGCGGAGGCCAGCCATGGTTAAGCCGCCTTTCGCCCACATGGCCGTTTACGGCGCCATCGCCATCGGCGGGGCCAGCTACGGCACCTGGGCGCTCCTCAACAGCACCGTGGGCTATCCGTACCAGCTCTGGTTCATCGACATGATGGACTCTACGGCGGTCAAGGCCTATGAGCAGCCCATGCGTGAGCTGCCCGAGGGGGTCGTCTCCCGCACGAGCTACCGCGCCAACATCGATCGCGCGATGCCCGATGGCTCGGTGAACCCCGTCGCTGAAGCGCTCAAGAACCCGCTCACCATGGACGAGGCCGCCCTCAAGCAGGGCGAGTGGGGCTACCAGACCTACTGCGCGCCTTGCCACGCGAGCACGGCCTTGGGCATGGGCCCGGTGACCGACAACTCCGACGGCAAGAAGCGGTTCCCGATCCCCGGCGTGGCCTTGGTCGGCGCCGCCGGGGCGCTCAAGCTCCGCTCCGACGGCTACGTCTACGGCACCATCCGCAACGGTGGCGCCTTGATGCCGGCCTACTCCTGGGCGCTCTCCGACCAGGAGATCTGGTCCATCATCGGGTACCTGCGCACCCTGCCCGAGTCCACCTATGTCCCGCCCGTCCCCACGACCGGCGCCGGGGAGGGCTGAGCCATGATCGGCGTTCAAAACTTTGATCCCAAGCCGCACTACGCCCCTCGGCCCGCCCCCCAAGGGCTGACCCGGGCGACCCAAGCGCTCATGGCCGTCGGCGCCCTGAGCCTCCTCGCGTCCATCGGCATGGGTGACTTCGCCGTGCGCGGTCGCGGCGTGGTGCTCGTCAACCTCATCTACTTCACCGCGATCTGCTTCGGCTCCTCGGCCTGGCTCGCGGCCCAGACGCTCACCTTGGCCCGGTGGTCGCGCCCGCTGCGGCGCTTCGCCGAGTCCATGGCGTCGTTCACCCCGGTCCTCGTGGTGTTCTGGCTGGTGTTTTACCTCACCGGCGGCCTGAACCTCTACGAGTGGCACACCCACCCCGACGTGATCTGGGGCCACAAGGCCGTCTGGCTGCAGGGCCCGTTCATGGTGGGTCGTGTGGTGCTCGGGCTCACGGTCCTGTGTCTGACCGTGCTGACCTTCTTGCGCTCCAGCCTGCGCCCCGACCTGCTCGCGGCGACCCAGGCCCTCGGTGAGTCCGCCGTGCCGTCGTGGTGGCAGAACATCACCGCGGGCGCCACGAACGTGCAGGCCGAGGTCGACGAGCGGCACACGAAGCTCCAGGGCATCTCCCCCATCTTGGGCGCCCTCTACGCCATCGTGCTCTCGTTCTTCGCCTTCGACGTCATCATGAGCCTCGCGCCGCACTGGTACGCCAACATGTTCGGCGGCTGGTTCTTCATGAGCGGCATGTGGTCGTCGATGGTCTGGACGGGCATCCTCGCCATCACCTTCGGCGGCTGGCTGGGCATCGAGAAGTACCTCAAGCCCTCGGTCTTCCACGATCACGGCAAGCTGGTCTTCGGCTTCACGATGTTCTGGGGCTACACGACCTACGCCCAGATCCTCCCCATCTGGTACGGCAACATGACGGAAGAGATCGGCTTCCTCATGGTGCGGTTCAACCTGGAGCCCTGGACGTACCTGGCCCGCGTCGTCGGCGCGATGTGTTTCCTCATCCCGTTCATCACCTTGCTGTCTCGCGGCATCAAGAAGATGAAGGGTGGGTTCCTCATCGTGCTCTCGATCCTCGCCACGGGCATCTGGCTGGAGCGCTTCTTGGTCGCCGTGCCGAGCTTCTGGATGGAGGAGAGCATCCCGCTCGGTCCCGTCGAGCTGGGCATCACCGCGGGCTTCTTCGGCCTCTTCCTCTTCTGGGTGAGCCGCTACCTGTCCTCGGTGCCCGCCTTGGCCGTGACCGACCCGTACATGCACCCGCACCCGGATGACGTGCACGCCCACGCCCACGACGCGGACCTCGTCGCGCATCACTGAGCGGTCTCCGCCGCTCGGGCAAGAGCAGAGGGCTCCCTTCGGGGGGCCCTCTCTTTGTTTTGGGAGCGGGGCTGGGGTGAATCAGAAGTTGAGCAGCAGGCGCTCTTGGGGCAGCCCTTGGGCGAGGAGCGCGGCGCTCACGTCGGTCACCATGCCCTTGACGCCGCAGAGCACCGCCGCCGCGTCGGGGGCGAAGGGGTGGCCCTGCTCGGCCCAGTGGCTCTGGACGTAGCCCACATGGCCCGACCAGCCCGGCGCTGGCTGGGAGAGGCTCAGGTGAACCTGCACGCCGCGCGCCGCCCACGCGGCCAAGGTGGCGCGCCAAGGCAGGCGGGCCTCGCTGCGCGCGCCGAAGAACAAGGCGACGGGCCCAGCGTCCGGGGGAAGGTGCTCGATCACCGCGCGGACCGGGGAGATGCCGCTGCCCGTCGCGAACAAGAGCAGCGGGCGCCCCTCGGCGCGCTCCAAGGCGAAGCCGCCGCCGATGACCGCCGAGACCTCGACCGTGTCTCCGGGCGCCAACGCCGCCAGGGCCGCGCCGACGCCGCTCTGGTCTTGCACGAGCAGCTCGATGGCGCCCGCGTCTTGGGCCTGGGCGGGGCTGTTGGCGATGGCGAAGTACGACGGGCGGCCCTCCCCCACCTTGACCTGCACAAACTGCCCGGGGCGGGTGTAGCCCGCGAGGGTGGCGGCGTCTGAGGGGCGCAGGGTGAGCTGGAGGAGGCCCTCGGCCTCGGGCTGGCGGTGGACGATGTGGGCGGGGGTGAAGCTCAAGAGCACCTCGTTCAGGTTGATGGGTGTCGGGCGGCCCTCCTAACCACTAGACCACCGGTCTACTTGAGCTTCAGCGCCAAGGCGGCCTTCAGCGCGGCGACGGCCTCGGGATCCTCCGGGGCGAGGTCGACGAGGCGGGCGAGGTGCTCCACGGCCATGAGCTTGTCGTTGGCGGCGAGCGCCTCGGCGCCCCGGCTCATGAGCAAGGCCCGAGCGCCCTGAATCAGCTCCGCGTCCAGGAGCTGGGCCCGGAGCTCTTGGCGGCCAGCGGGGGCCTTGATGGCGGCGTAGGCGGCCTTCACCGCGTTCACGATCACCTCGTTCTCGGCGCGGATCGTCGGCTCGTCGGGCAACGCGCCCGGGTCAAACTCCTCCAAGAGCGACTTGAAGCGGGCCTCGATGGCCTCTTGCGTGCAGATCCAGTGCAGCTCCATCACGTCAAAGGCGCTCTGCTGGCCCACCTTGGCGGCCTTCTCGCGCACGCGCCGGGCCTGGGCCTCGGGATCGCCTTGGGTGAGCCCGGGGAGCTTGTTGAGGATCAAGAGATCAGTCTCGACCATCGCCAAGATCGTCGCCGCGAGGCGCATGTCGCCCGCCGTCGCGCCGCGGACGAGGTTCTCCAGGCGCTCCGGCTTACGGCGCAAGGTGACCAGGAGCTCTTGTTCGGGGCGGCTCCAGGCGATCTCCGGGATGAGCGCGTAGCGGTTGGGGTTGACGATGGCGAAGAGCTTGGCGCGCTGCTTCACGCCGCCCAAGATGACCTGGGCGGGCCGGGTCATGGCGTGCTGAAGCACCGCCCGGTACAAGAAGGTGGGCGAATGAATCGGCGGCGACAGGAAGGGCTCGGGCAGGCGATCGAGGGGGGTGAAGGTCCACTCGGCGTCGCGGGTGCCCAACAGGCGCTTGAGCTGCAGCTCCGCCTGGCGCTGGAGCAGGCCCACGCGCTGCTCATGGGTGATCACGCCGGCGCGCACGAGGGCCTCGCCGAGCCGCAGGCCGTGGCGGCTCATCAGGCCCTCGGCCGCGTCGAGCTGCGCCGCCGGGAGCTGGGCCGAGCCCCTCAACAAGGCGCCGAGGCGCTCGTCATCAATGTGGGGATCCGCCGTGAAGCCGACGGGGCCGCCGTCGCGCAGGTACATCACCCGGGTCTGCCCGGAGAGGGCCGTGACGACGAACGCGCCTTGGGCCCGGGACAACGAGAGGCTGTAGAGCGCCTCGCGGACGCTGGTGTCGCCCATCACGCCTTGAAGGGTCGGGCTGAGGCCGTTGAGATCCGGCATCGGCACGCCCCGGGGGCCACGCACCACGCCGGCGGGATCGTCGTGCTCCGGCGGCGCGGGCTCGTCCGCGCCGGGCTCCTCGTCGAGCAGCGCCTCGGGGAGCTCGGGCGGCGCCTGCTCGGGCGCGACGTCTTGCGCGGCGCTCCCCTCCCCCGCCGGGATCTCGTCTAGCTCGGGAAGCTCAGGAAGCTCTGACAGATCGGGAAGCTCAGAAAGCTCCGGCGCGTCCTCCACCGGCGCCTCTGGAGCCTCCGCTCGCGCCACCGGCGGCGCCGCGCCCGGCTCCACCAGCTCCCCCGTCGCCACGAGGTGCTCTTTGACCTCGGCGATCAGCTCCAGCACCTTCTCCATGCCGCGCGCGGCCTTGCTGGGCAGCTCCGCGATCCGCGCGGCCACGGATCCATCGGGCATACGCTGGATGATCTGGCAGGTGAGCGGCCCGACGCGGCCCAAGGCGGGCAGCACGAGGTCGAGCTTAAACTCGGGGGCGAGCTCGCCGTCTTCGTGCCCCGCCGGGATGACCACCGCCTGCTGCGACAGGCCCCCGTGCCAGGCCCGCACAAAGTCGGAGACACGCTTGAGATCGAGGGTGGTCTGACGAACGGCCATCGTGGTCCTAGGCGCCGCCGGGTTCATCAAGGGCGATCTTGCCCTCAGCCACGGCGCGCTCGACGTGTATCTTGCCAGATCCATCCGGAAGATCGACGACATAGCTTGGCAAGGCGAGCCCAGAGACGCGCCTGGAGAGGGCCTTGTGCAGGGCGAGGCCCGCGGCGGGATCCACCCGGAGGTGCGCGTTTCCCGCCACGCGGTCGGTGTGGTGCAGGTAATAGGGGTACACCCGCAGCGCGACGAGGGCCTCAGACAAGGCCACGAGGGTGTCTACGTCGTCGTTGACCCCGCGCAGGAGCACGGCCTGGTTGAGCACAGGCACCCCGGCGTCGACGAGGCGCGTGAGGGCGGCGCGGACATCAACGCTCAGCTCGCGGGGGTGGTTGCAGTGCACCAACACCCAGACCGGCGCCCGCGCCCGCAGACCGGCGACCAGGCGGTCGGTGACCCGCTCCGGCGCGGTGATCGGCGCCCGGGTGTGAATCCGCAGCACCGGCACCGCCGGGCGTAGGGTGTCCATCACCCGAAACAGCCGCGCGTCGGTCACGGCGAGGGGATCGCCGCCGGAGAGGATCACCTCTCGGGGACCAAGCGCGACGCAGCGCTGGATCGCCGCGTCGAGGGCCGCCTCGTCAGGATCCTCAGGCCCGGCGTGGTGCGGCGCGGTGCGGCGAAAACAGTAGCGGCAGTACAGGTGGCAGCGCCGGGTGAGCAGGAGGAGCACCCGGTCGGGGTGCTTCTGCACAAGCCACGGCAAAGGCTGGAGGGCCTGCTCACCGACGGGATCTCCGAGGTCGTCGGGGCCCGTGATCAGCTCCCGGGGGTCGGGCAGGGCCTGGAGCGCGAGGGGGTCGTCGGGGTCGTCGGGGTTGATCTGGTCGAACCAGGCCCTCGGCACACGCACCGGGAACAGGCGATCCGCCGCGCGCCAGGCCGCGTCAGAGAGGCGCTTGATCCGCCCAAGCGCCTCTGGACGCCCCACCGTCCGCGCGCTGCGGGCGCGATCCCGGCGCTCATGATAAGGGGCGACCTCTTCAAAAACCTCTAGTGGGAGCTTCTCTGCCATGGCGAACGTGTACGAGACCTCGGAGTTCAGAAACGGTCTTAAGGTGTTGGTCGACGGTCAGCCCTTCTCGATGATCTACTTTCAGTTCGTGAAGCCCGGCAAAGGCACCGCGTTCACGCGCACGAAGCTGAAGAACCTGCTCTCGGGCAACGTGATCGAGCGCACCTACCGCACCGGCGACACCCTGGAGGCCGCCGACTGCGAAGACGTCGAGATGCAGTACACCTGGAACGACGGGGAGACCTACTACTTCCAGAACACCGAGACCTTCGATGAGGTGCCGGTGAGCAAACAGATGATGGACGGCTCCGAGGACTTCCTCACCGACGACATCATCGTGAGCATCACGATGTTCAACTCCCGGCCCGTCGCCGTGACCTTGCCCAACTTCATCGAGGCCAAGGTCACCTACGCCGAGCCCGGCGCCAAAGGCAACACCGCCACGAACGCCACCAAGAACGCGACGCTGTCCACCGGCGCCACGATTCAGGTGCCGCTCTTCGTCGAGACCGACGAGGTCATCCGCGTCGACACCCGCACCCGCGAGTACGTCAGCCGCGTCAGCTCCAAGTAGGGCCTTGGGCCTCGACGTCCCAGCCCCGGAGACCCTGCGCGCCCGCGCCGACGCCCTGCGCGCGGCGCGGCGCTGGTTTTGGGAGCACGGCTTCGTCGAGATCGAGGCGCCTGTCCTGGTGCGCTCCCCCGCCCTGGAGGAGCACCTGGAGGCTTTGCCCGCCGGGGGCGCGTTTCTGCACACCTCCCCCGAGTTCGCGCTCAAGCGCGTGTTGGCCTCGGGCCTGGGCCGAATCTTCGCCATCACCCCCTGCTTTCGTGGGGAGGAGTGGGGCCCGAACCACAACGTCGAGTTCACGATGTTGGAGTGGTATCGGATCGGCGTCGGCTTTGAGGGCATCTTGGAGGACTGCGAGGCCCTGGTGCGCGCCGCCGCCGCGGGCTTGGGGCAGAGCCTGCCGCCCTTTGAGCGCCTCCCCTACGCCGAGGCCTTCGACCGCCACGCCGGGGTGACGCCGCCCGACGACCCCATCGAGGCCGACCGGCTGTGGGTGAACGACGTGGAGCCTCGGCTGCTGCAGCCCACCTTCATCCTCGATTATCCGGCGGATCGTTGCGCCTTCGCGTCGGTGCGTGGCCCCTTCGCCGAGCGGTTTGAGCTGTACTGGGGCGGCCTTGAGCTGGCGAACGCCTTCACCGAGCTGCTCTCGCCGGACGAGCTCCGCGAGCGCTTCGCGCACAACAACGCCGCGCGGATCCTCGCCGGTCGCGCGCCGTACCCCGTCGATGAGCGCCTCGTACACGCCGTCGGACAGCACCCGCGCGCCGGTGGCATCGCCCTGGGCGTCGATCGCCTCATCATGCGGCTCGTCGGCGCCGCCGACATTCGCGACGTGCGTGTCTTGGGCTGAGCCGGTCTCAGCGACCCACCCCTGACGGAGAGAGGAGCCCTGATCATGGAGTTAGAAGGAAAGGTCGCGGTGGTGACCGGCGGCAGCCGTGGGCTCGGCCGGGCCATCGCGCTTGAGCTCGGGCGCGCGGGCGCGACGGTCGTGGTGAACTACCTGCGCAGCGCCGAGGCCGCTGAAGCCGTCGTCGCCGAGATCGGCCGCGGTCGCGCCGTTCAGGCCGACGTTCGTGTCCAGGAGGACGTAGACCGCCTGTTCGCCGTCGCCGACGAGCTCGGCGGCGTAGACATCCTCGTGAACAACGCCGGGATCACCCGGGACGGCCTCATGGCGCGCATGACGGATGAGGAGTGGCTCGACGTGCTCGACTCCAGCCTCACGGCGAGCTTTCGCACCTGCCGCGCGGCGTACATGACGATGATGCGCAAACGCGCGGGGAGCATCATCAACCTCAGCTCGACCTCGGGCCTGCGCGGCAACTCCGGGCAGACGAACTACTCCGCCGCGAAGGCCGGGGTCATCGGGCTCACGCGCTCGTTGGCCAAAGAGCTCGCCAAGCGTGGGGTGCGGGTGAACGCCGTCGCGCCGGGCTTCATCGACACCGACATGACCCGGGTGCTGCCCGACAAGGTCATCGAGGGCGCGAAGGAGCTCATCCCGATGCAGCGCCTCGGCCGCGTCGAGGACGTCGCGCCCCTGGTGCGCTTCTTGGCGGGCCCCGGCGCGACCTACATCACCGGGCAGGTCTTCGCCGTGGACGGCGGGCTCTCGGCCTAAGCGCCGCCGGGCTCAGACGCCGATGCGGTTCAGGAGCGTCTCTAAGGCGAGGCGCTCCTGGGGCGTGAGGCGGTAGCCGATGCGCATCCCGACCTGCTCCCCGGCGGTGAGCGCGCGGCCCTTCGACGACCAGGCGACCTCGCCGTGCAGGGTGAGCAGGTCAAAGCCCGGCAGGGTGATCTCAAACACGCAGGGGCGGCCTTCAGAGAGCGGCTTCGCCGAGGCGACGAAGGTGCTGCCTTCTGCGAGGTTCTTTCGGTACTCGCGGCCGAAGGCGAAGGCGCTGGCGTAGGCGATCTTGAGCACCGCCGGGCGCTTCTCTTGGGGCGTCTTGGGGGCCACCGGCGCGGCCTCGGCGCTGCGAGAGGCGAGCCCCTCGCCCAAGAACAGGTCCTCTTCGAGCAGCGCCGGTCGGTCGAAGGGCACCCGAGAGACGGAGCTCGTGTCGTCGCGGCGCTCGGCGAAGGGATCGCCCAGGGCGTTGAGGGCGTCCTGCGCGAGGTCGTCTAGCTCGGGCCCCGCGCCGCGCTGGGCGGGCCGGGGCGGTGACTCCGCCCCGAAGAGGTCGTTGAGCAAGGCGTCGGGGTCGCCGAGGTCGCCCAGGTCACCGAGATCGCCGAGGTCACCCAGATCGTGGGCGTCGGCGCCGCGCTGGGGGGACGGCTCGTCGGCGAAGGGATCCCCGGCGGCGTCAAACAGCGCGCTGAGATCGGTGTCTGAGAGCAGATCGTCGTCTTGGGGGAGCGTCGGCGCGGCGCGGCTGGGGGTCGGCGCCACCGAGGGAGGGTCCGCGAGCTCGCCGAGATCGACGCCGGTGAACAGGTCGTCCGACCCAAAGCCGCCGCCATCGCCGCCACCGCCGAGATCCCCCAGGTCGCCGAGATCGCCGAGATCACCGAGGTCCACGGCGTCGAAGGAGCCGGCCTCGCCGAGCTCATCGAGGAACGCCGCCGCGAGCGCGGTCTCGTCCACATCGGCGCTCTTGGAGGAGCCACGCGACGGCGCCGCGCGCACCGACGGCACACCGCGATCATCAAAGGACGCGCGGCTGCGGAGGTCCGAGGACGACCGCGAGGCGCTGCCCACGACGGCGGGGCCGACGCTGCCCTGGTCGGTGTCGTCGTCTTGATCCTCCTCGTCCAGCTCGCCCGCGTCGAGCTCGTCGAGGTCCTCGCCGAAGGTCTCGTTGAGATCCCCGGCGGCGTCTAAGGTGCTGAGGTTCGCCCGAGGCGGGGTGCTGAGCTGGATGAGGGGCAGCGGCGTGCCCACGAGCGCGTCGTCGGGCTCCACCTCACCCAAGGCCTCGGCGTCGACCTCCTCGGGATCGACCTCAGCGAGGGCCTCGACGCCGAGCTCTGTCGGCTCGATCTCCGTGGGCCCCGGGGCGGCGGCGCCCGGCGGCGGCGGCGGCCCGGCGCTCGGGGCGGCGGCGGCCTTGGGTTTGCGCTGAAAGAGCCCCTTGAGCCGGGCGAGGCCCGAGGCCGCGGAGCCGACGCCGAGGGCGGGCGCGGCGGAGGTGGACGCCCCCTCGGCGGCGCGGCGGGCGAGCTCGGCCTCGATGTCCTGGGGCGAGGGCATCTTGGGCTCGGAGGCGTGCTCCGCGTAGTTCCGCACGGAGATCTGCTGGCGCTCCCCGGAGCTGCGATCGACGGCGCTCACCTGGAGCATGCCGTTGGAGTCGAGCCGGAAGGTGACGTCGAGCTTGGGCTCCATTCGTGGCGCGGCGCGCAGGCCCGTGAGGTTAAACTCGCCCAAGAACTCGTTCTCGACGGCCTTGTTGCTGCCGCCCTGGCGCACGGTGATGCGCACGCGGTCCTGTCCCGGGCGGTGGTGAAGGTGCGGGTGCGGGTGGCGGGGATGTTGGAGTTGCGCTCGATGATGCGCGCGAAGAGCCCGCCGACGGAGTCGATGCCCAGGTCGAACGGCGTCACGTCGATGAGCAGCGCGGGCTTGGCCTCGGGGTTGCCCAAGGACTCCGCGTGAATCGCCGCGCCCGTCGCGACGACCTCTTCAGGGTGAACGTTGCGGTTGGGCTCCTTGCCGAACAGGCCCGAGACGGCCTCACGCACCCGAGGCATGCGGGTCTGGCCGCCGACGAGCACGATGTCGTCGATGTCCTTGAGCTGGAGCCCCGCCGCCGCCACGGCGCCGCGCACGACGTTCAGCGTGCGCTCGACGAGGTCGTTCACCTGCTCCTCAAGCTGGGTGCGGGTGATCGTGTCCTCAAGGTTGTCCTTGGCGGTGATGCGCGGCACCAGGATGCGCGCCTTGTCCTGGAAGCTCAGCTCACACTTGGCGATCTCCGCGGCCTCTTTGAGACGCTGGAGCGCGATGCGGTCCTTGCGCAGGTCCACCCGCTTCTGGCGCAAGAAGCGCTCGGCGAGCCAGGCGACCACCCGCTGATCGAAGTCTTCGCCGCCCAGATACGTGTCGCCGTCGGTGGCGAGCACCTCGTAGATGCCGTCGGAGACGTGCAGCACGGAGACGTCGAAGGTGCCGCCGCCGAGGTCATAGATGAGGATGTTGCGGTCGAGGTCTTTGCGGTGCCCAAAGGCCAGAGCCGCCGCCGTGGGCTCGTTCAGCAGGCGCTCACAGCGCAGCCCGGCGAGGCGGGCGGCCTCCATCGTCGCCGCGCGCTGGCCGTGGTTGAAGTACGCCGGGACGGTGATGACCACCTCGTCCACCGTCTCGCCGATGGCGCGCTCGGCGATCTGTTTGGCGACCTGGAGCACGATGGCGCTGATCTCCACCGGCGTCATCAGCTTGTCGCCCACCTTCATCCGGCAGAGGCCGTCGGGCCCCTCCTCGATGGTGTAGGGCAGGTGTTTGCGGGCCTCCTGCACCTCGGGCGAGTCAAAACGACGCCCGATCAGCCGTTTGGCGGCGTAGACCGTGCGGTCTGGCGCCGTGAGGACGAGGCTCTTGGCGAGCTGCCCCACGACGAAGGATCCGTCCTCTCGCATCGAGACGACGGAGGGGAGCACCTTGTAGCCCTTGTCATCTTCGATGACCTTGGGACGACCCTTCTGAAAGACAGCCACCGCTGTGTTGGTCGTGCCGAGATCGACGCCGATCGTCCTGCCCATTGCGACTCCGCGAGAACCATCCTGGACAGCCGCAGGAGATATCGGCGGGATTATACCTCTTCTGCGCGCGCGCTCTGGAACAAGGGGAGCTGACCCGCCGCCGGAGCGGACGCGGCGGTCAACGGCGGCGCAGCTCCGAAGCAGGCTAGGCAAGGATCGGGCAGGGCCTCGGCGAGGGTCTCGGCGCTCACCCCGCCGAGGCTCTCCAGATCTAACCGAGCAGGATCCCAAAGATCCTCCGGCGCGGCGCGCTGGGCGTCTGACGCGCGGCCACCAAAGGCGCACGGCGCGACGGTGACCGGCCAGGTGAGCCGCAGGTGCAGGGCCGTGGCCCCCGCCCGGCGCAGCGCGCGCAGCCGCAGGGGGATCGACTCCGCCGGGCGCTCCGGGTCCACCACGAGCAAGAGCCGCCGCCCCAGACACGCCC
>JBEAVX010000549.1:0-3060 GCA_041160755.1 Pseudomonadota bacterium | reverse complement strand
TGAGGGAGCTGGGGGCGAACCGAGGACGGATCAGCCACGAAGGGGCGGCGCGGTGTTGAGTGTTGAGGCGCCACGCCAATGTCAACCACCTCCCCCTGACGTTCCTTGGGGTCTGAGGCGGCCTCGCCACGCGCGGTCATGGCGCTCAGCGCCACAGCGCGCCGCCTGTTGGCGCGACGGTGACGCCCACGGCCCTCGGCGTGGGCCCCGCGTAGTCGAAGTTGGCGCCGACGGTTTTTCTTGTGCACCTCGGCGACACCTCCTTGCGCTCCTTCTTCGCGGTGCTGTAGCCTCAATCCCTGCTTCATTGGCCCCCACGATGGGGCGATCCCACGAGCCCCCGATGTCTCGCCTGCTCTTCGCCGCCCTGCTCCTTACCTCTTGCGCCGCCGAGGTCGCCCCTCGTGCTGAGCCGGGCGACCCTCGCGTCTTGCCTGTGGGCGCTGTCGCCGCCCTCGACGGCAGCTTCTCCGAAGGTGACGGCCTCTCCTACGCCTGGACGGTTGAGCCCGCCCTCGACGCCACCCTCACCGACTCCGAGAGCCCCTTCGCCACGTTCACCGCCGACGCACCGGGCTTCTACATCCTGAGCCTGGAGGTCTGCGACGCTGGGGGCCGTTGCGACATCGCCGAGACCTGGGCGCGGGTGGACGCCCCGGGGAGCGCCAGCAAGATCAGCGATTGGGGGATCGACACCTTCGCGGGGGCGGAGAGCGGCGTCGGGCTCTCTCTCGGGGTCAAGGACACCAAAGACGACGTCTGCAAAGCCTGCCGGGCCGCCGCGAAGGGCACGACGAGTCAGTGGAACGACTTCTGCCGCTCGCTCCATGAGCTGGGCGTGCCGGATGAAGACATTGAGGCGTGCTGGGAGATCGCCAACCAGACGTCCAACAAACGCGGCGGCTGGTGCTCCAACGAGTTCTGTTAAGGTCTCACGTCTTCAACACGGTCAGCCTCTATGCCCCCTCAGGCCTCCTGTCTCACACGCCACCCGGCCCCGGCGGGCCTCGCGCGGCTCCATGCGTTTGACCACGGGCGCGCGCTGGGCCTCGTGACGACTGGGCGCGGCGCGAAGTGGTTGGCGCTCTCTCCTGATGGCGACACACGAACGCTCTGGGAGGGGGTGCGCCCGGAGAACGCCTTGGCGATTGGGTCACCTTGTGGTCGCCTCGTCGCCTTCGCCCTAGACGGCGTGGTAGAGGTGTTTGACCTGAGCACCCAGCAGCGACTCCACCGCCTCCCGCTCCCATCGCCTCGGGCCGTGACGAGCCGCCTTCGGTGGGACACCCCCAACCGTCTGATCGTTGTCACCGCTGAGGCCGAGGTGCGCGTGTGGCGACCGGACGACGGGACGATCCTCGCCGCCTGGACCGCCGCGATGGGCGAAGACGTCACCACCGCAGGCGACGCGCTGCCCGAGGATCCGCCGATCTTCACCGAGCAGCAGCGGTCTTTTGAGGGCTGGGTGGGGCGTCTGCGCCGCGCGGACGATGGCGCCGTCGTCCAAGAGGTCTGTGTGCCAAGCCCCGCGCACCCTTCACCGTTTGAGGCCGCCGAGCTGACGGTCAGGCGGGGTTCGTTGGACCTCGCCGCGTCGTTCTTGTGGGCCGATGGCGCCACACGCCGCTCCTCGCTGCATCTCTGGCGTGACGGCCAGCACATTCCTCTGGGTGAGCTCACTTGTGCCGCCGAGCCCGAGGAGCGCCAGCCGATCTGGGACGTGCAGATCCTCACGCCGGGCCTCGTGTTCACCCGTGGCTGGGCCGGTTGCCGCGTCTGGGACGCAGAGACACGCACCAGCCGCGAGATCCCCAAGCTCGCCGGGGTCTCGCGGGACGGGCTGATGTTGGGCCGTGACGACAGCGT
This sequence comes from Pseudomonadota bacterium, assembly GCA_041160755.1. Taxonomy (GTDB): domain Bacteria; phylum Myxococcota_A; class UBA796; order UBA796; family CAJQPC01; genus JADKFE01. The sequence continues at coordinate 1,194 of JBEAVX010000549.1, read as the reverse complement.
GACCGACCTCAAGACCGGCCAGACGACACGCCTGGGCGAAGGGGGCGCCACCAGAGGGGCGATCAGCCCAGACGGGCGGCTCGTGGTCTTGGGTCGAAGAGAGGCCCTGGAGTGGTGGACGCTCACGCGGTGAGCGGCTGGCGCCCCGCGTCCCCGATGTTGGCGCCAACGTCTTGGTTGAACGCCCCAACGATCCTCGCGCCTGCCCGCTCAGCGCCGCCCCCTCACGACAAACCCGGCGTTCGTCATTGGGTTCATGGCACACTCCAGGCTACGCTGAGCGCCTGCCCTCCCCTCTGCCTCTCCGAGGCCCGCTGTGACCCTGCGCCGGATCGTGACCGTCTGCGCCCTCGTCGTCTGGGTCGCCCCTGGGGCCCAGGCGGATCCGCAGACGCGCGCGGTGAAGGACGAGGCGTCGCAGGCCGCGCTGAGCGGCGCGCCGTGGGCGGAGGCCGAGGACGCGCTGCGGGTGTCGATGTCGCGTGAGCTCTCCCGCCTGGAGTCGAGGCCGTCGGACTGGTCTGAGGCCCTGAGCGCGCTGGAGACCTCCCGGATGACGGGGGACTGGCAGCGTCGGGCGCTTCGGCGGCGGCTGGAGGACGCGATCACCGTGGGGGACGTGGAGACGGCGCGTAAGGCGGTGACCGACCTGGAGGAGATCACCGGGACGATCGACGCCGAGGCCTGGCGCCGCATCCAGTGGCTCCGGGCGCAGCAGGTGGCGTGGATGTTTCTGCCGTGGCTCTTCGCCTTGGGCGCGGCGGGGCTCGTGGGCTTTGGGCTCGACGCCTTGGCCTCGCGGCGGGCCCAAGGCGGGCGGGCGCGCACGGTGATCAACCCCTACGTCACCGGTCGGCCCCTGCGCGACAGCCGCCTGGTGTTTGGACGTGACACGATCATCCGCGACGTGCGCCGGGGCCTCACCGACGGCGAGAGCTTTTACCTCACCGGCGAGCGCCGCATCGGGAAGACGACCATCTTGCTCCAGGTGGGCGAGCTGCACCGCCGGGCCGGGGGGACGTCTGTGTTTGTGGACGTGGCGGGCAGCGTCGGGGATCAGGCGCAGGTGGTCTTGCAGCGGGCCTTGGTGCAGGCGAACCGGGCCCTGGGGCTTGAGGAGGGCGGCGATGCGATGGCCTTGGCCCGGCGGCTGCGGGAGCGGGGCGAGCTGGCGTTGATGGTGGACGAGGTTGA
>JBEAVX010000511.1:0-2718 GCA_041160755.1 Pseudomonadota bacterium | reverse complement strand
GGCGAGTAGGCCAGAGACATGCCCAAGAGGTTGAGCACGGCGTGATCGGCGCCCTTGCCCTGCGCTCTGCCCGTCGATCTAGAGACCGGCGAGCTGCTCCCCGAGGTCTTTGAGCGCTGGTTGGACCACGACCCCGCCCGGGCGATGCCCGCTCGCCCCGAGGGCGCCCGCGCCCTGAAGCTGTTGTGGCTCGACGCGGGGCGCCGGGACGAGTTCCGCCTGCACGTCGGCGCCCGACGTGTGCGCCGCGCCTTGGATCCGCTCGGGATCCCGCTGCGCTACTCCGAGCACAACGGCGGACATTTCACCCTGAACGATCGCCTCGACCAGAGCCTCCCCGCCCTCGCCAAGGCGCTCTGCGGGGCCTGAGCTGTCCGGGGGCCGCCTCAGATTTCAGCGGACCCCCACGTCGTCGATCTATGTTCGCCGTGATGCTTGCAATCCTCCTCACACTTCTGGCATGCTCACCCGTTTCGGGCGGCGCTGACACGGCGGCAGACACCGCCGTAGACACGGCGTCTGAGGTCACGCTCACCCAGGTCAACGACGGCCCCGCGTGGTGCCTGGACGTCGAGGACGCCACGTTGGGCGCCTTCGGCTACGCCGGTGACCACGCCGAGCCCGCGCACGGCGTCGAGGTCTTCGTGGCCGCAGAAGGCGCCGACTTCTCGATGTTGGAGGGCGAAGAGGCCCTCGACCTCCCCGGCGTCTACTCCGTCGGCCTGCGCGCCGAGGCGGGCGATCGATACGCCCAGGTCACCACGCCCCTGTTCACGATCACTGAAGACGCGCTCAGCTTCTCCCAGCTCAGCGAGGCCGATCACCGAGGTGTGGAGCTCATCGTCGAGCTGCTCGCGCCCAACGGCGCGCTGCTCGCCTTCGGCAAGGTGCCCGCGATGACCGGCGGCTACGTCCCGGCGATGCCCAGCGATGACGAGCACGACGACGACGACGCCGAGACCAAGACGAACACCGGCAACGGCGGCACCACCTCCACCCAGTCCAGCGCGGGCGAGTTCACGCCGCAGCAGCTTGATCTGAGCCCCTGGCGCGGGCAGTCCGCGCGCCTGCGCTTCTCTCAGCGCAGCGTCATGGAGCGCGTCGCGTTCTTCACGCTCCTCGACGATCTCTGCCACCAGGCGCCCTCGGCTGAGGCCGCCGTGGTGCCCCTGACCGCGCGTTAAGCCGCGTCGGCCAGGGCCTTGGTCTCACACCGCGCGGGCGACGACCCGGCGCACGGGCACGTTCGAGACCAGCGCGATCTCGCCGTTGCTGCGCTCCAGCTTGAAGTCCACGGAGTCGCGGTCGATCTCGACATAACGGCCGATCACCTCAATGATCTCCGCCTTCATCGAGTCGAGCTGCGCGGGGCTCAGGTCCACCTGATCGTGGACGAGCAGCAGCTTGAGCCGCGCCTTGGCGTCGTCTTTTGAGCCCAGACGGCTCCCGAAAACCCGGTTGATGAGCTCCATCATTTCACACCTGCCTTGGCCGAGAGGCCCATCCAGCGCTTGACGTTCTCCCAGATTCCGACGGGCTGAAGCGCGACGAAGGGCACGTCGGCCTCACCAGAGACCCGGCGGGCGATGCGGCGGTACGCCTCACCGACGACGGAGGTGTCGTCGAAGGCCACCGGCGCGCCACGGTTCGCGGAGACGATGATGTCCTCGTGATCCGGCACGACCCCGATGAGCGGGATGGCGAGGATCTCCAGGATGTCGTCCTTGTTGAGCATGTCGCCGCGATCCACCATCTTCTGGCGGAAGCGGTTGATGATCAGCCGGGGCTCGGGCAGCTCCGCGGCCTCGACGAGCCCGATGATGCGGTCGGCGTCGCGGATCGCCGAGACTTCAGGCGTCGTGACGATGATCGCCTTGTCGGCGCCAGCGATGGAGTTCTTGAAGCCCTGCTCGATGCCCGCGGGGCAGTCGATGATGACGTAGTCGAACTCGGCCTTGAGCTGCTCGACGAGCTTCCGCATCTGCTCGGGGTTCACCGCCGACTTGTCCCGGGTCTGGGCGGCCGGCAGCAAGAACAGGTTCTCCAGCCGTTTGTCGCGGATCAAGGCCTGCTTGAGCCGGCACTCGCCCTCGATGACGTGCACGAGGTCGTAGACGATCCGGTTCTCAAGGCCGAGGATCACGTCGAGGTTACGCAGCCCGATGTCTGCGTCTACGACGGCGACCTTGTGGCCCATCATGGCGAGGGAGACGGAGAGGTTGGCAGACGTGGTCGTCTTGCCGACTCCACCCTTTCCCGAGGTGATGACGATGCACTCGCTCATAGCTTCTGCTCCTCTGTTCGCTCAGCGTCTGCTTCAGCTCTGCCCAGGGTTGCGTGGCAGGCGTCCCGCGTAGGGTTCGATGGTGATCTCGGCGCCGTTCACCCAGGCGATCTCCGGGGCGTGGCCATAGCGGACGTTCGTGGCGGGCCGCGCCGCGGGGAAGGCGATCTTCCGGCCGATGCGGAGCTGCGGCGCCCGCAGATCAAAGCTCAGGATGATCGCCGACTCGTCGCCCCGGGCCCCGGCGTGAACCGTGCCCTTGAGCGCCCCGAAGACGTGCACGTTGCCGACGGCGATGATCTCGGCGCCGGGGTTCACGTCGCCGTAGACGACGACGTCGCCGGAGTACCGCACGACCTGGCCGGAGCGTAAACCCCGGTCGATACACAAGGTCCGGCGGCCCAGAGGCTCGGCGGGGGCGAGCTCTTCAGCGT
>JBEAVX010000497.1:0-5282 GCA_041160755.1 Pseudomonadota bacterium | reverse complement strand
CCGCCGAGACCGACACCGGCGGCGCGGTCGCCGCGGGCTCCGCCGTCGCCGCCCAGCGCATCCTCGCCTTGGCGAACGACTTCAACTCCATCCCCGTCTGGGCCCCAGGCGTCGCCGGGGATCAGGCCCCGGCCACCACCTTCCGCACGCCCTATGTGCTGAACACCGTCGATCAGGCCGACGAGGCGGGCACGATCAAGGCCCAGCGCATCGCCGCCGGCCGCCCGAACGCCGGTCAGACCGTGAGCCAGGCCGCGGGCAACAACGCCTTCTTGGGCAAAGGCACCCCCGAGCAGATGCAGATCATCGCCCAGGCCTGCGTCGACAACGGCCTCGCCACCACGGCGACGATTCAGAACTACGTCAACATGGGCCGGATGCGCAACAGCTCCAGCCGCAACGGCAAGTTCGGCGTGGACTGCTCGGGCTTCACGGGCATCGCCATGAACGAGCTGGAGGGCGACGGCCGCGTCGGCAACACCTCGCACAACGCCGCCGCCTACAAACACGACGGCTCCCGGGACTTCACCCCGGTCTCCCCCGACGACGCCGTCGCGGGCGACGTGATCTCCTATGAGTACACGAACCACGTCGTCGTCGTCTACCAGACCCAAGACGTGAACATCCCCATGGTCGGCGCCACGGGCGAAGGCGGCGCCACCCGCCGGGCGGTGAAGCTCTCCGTGGCCGAGTCCACGGGCAGCCAGAACTCCACGAACAACCAGTATGTCCGCACGGATCGTGGCTTCTGGTACTTCCCCAACGCCACCCAGGTCTTCGGCCAGGCGAACCCGGCGGGCCCCGAGTGGCTCTTGGCGGGCGCGGTCGGGGCCGAGCAGCCCAAGTTCCAGAGCGCGCTCGGCGCGGCGAACTACTCGGGCAACAACGCCTGGACCGGCGGCTTCACGCTCAACTGCGCGAACGACCCCGCCGGGACGAACCTGCGCACCCGGGGCGCCGATGGCCGCTTCACCTCAACGGCGAACGTCGTGGCCAACGGCGCGGCGAACGTCGAGCTCAAGGAGGTCAGCGGCGACATGGTGCGGGTGCGGGTGAACGGCCAAGACACCCTCAACGGCCTGGAGACCTGGGCCCCGGTGCGTTACGTCGCCACCCAAGGGACGGGTTACACCATCCCCACGAACGGCCAACCTCGCGGCATGAGCGCCAAGAAGTACAGCGTCGTGCGGAACCCCGACCTCCCCGCCGCCCAGCCCGCCGCTGCGCAGCCCACGACCGGGCCTCAATAGCCCCGGTTGACAAATCGACCTGGAGCCTGAGCCTTCATGCGTGACCTCCCCCTCCGCCGCGTGGACACCCCGCGCGGCGCCTTCGCGGTGCGGGAGGTGGGCCCGGCTGAAGGTCGCCCGCTGTTCCTGGTTCACGGCAACGTCTCCAGCGGCCGCTTCTTCTCGGCCTTCGCGGCCTCGCTCGTCGAGGCGAGCGGCGGTCGCCTGCGGGTGATCGTCCCCGACCTGCGCGGCTACGGCGACACCGAGGCCGGTCCCATCGACGCCACGCGCGGCGTGCGGGACCTCTCCGACGACCTCATCGCCTTGGCCGAGGCCCTTGAGCTTCAGCGCGCGGCCTGGCTGGGCTGGTCCATGGGCGGCGCCGTCGTGATGCAGCTCACCATCGACCGCCCCGGCCTCGTCACGCACCTGATCTTGCAGGCCCCGGTCTCCCCGGTGGGCTTCGGCGGCACCCAAGGGGTCCACGGCGGCCCGAACGCGGATGACTTCGCGGGCTCTGGCGGCGGGGTGGCGTCCCCCGACTTCTGCCGCCTGCTCGCCCAAGGGGATCGCTCCGCCGACGCCCAGCAGTCGCCGCGCAGCGTGCTCCGGGCGTTCTACTTCAAGGCGCCCTTCGCCTTGCCTGCGGACGAAGAGGACGCCCTCGTAGACGCGATGCTCAAGGGCAAGCTCGGCCCGGGCTATTACCCCGGCGACTTTAAGCCCTCGACGGGCTGGCCAGGCGTGGCGCCGGGCGACCTGGGCATCAACAACGCGATCTCCCCCAAACACCTCGACCTTCGCTCCTTCGGGCGGGTGAAGGCCGGGCCGCCGATCTCGTGGATTCGTGGGGCGGATGACAGCATCGTCTCCGACACCTCGGCCTTTGACCTCGCGTTCTTGGGCTCCTTGGGCTTCGTGCCCGGCTGGCCCGGCGCAGAGGTCTGCCCGCCCCAGCCGATGGTGGCCCAGATGAAGGCCGTGCTCGACGAGTACGCCCAGGCCGGGGGTCAGGTGAACACCGTCGTGCTCGCCGACTGTGGGCACACGCCGCACATCGAGCGCCCGGACGAGGTTCGCGCTGAGATCCTGCGTCTGCTGGGCTGAGCGCGCCGATGCGCCTCCTCTCGCTCAGCGGCCTCTGCCTCGGCCCTCTGCTCGTGCCTGTGGCCCAGGCGGCGCCGACGGAGCGCGTGATCACCGCGTCTCTTGAGCGCGGCACGGCGATGGAGTTCTGGACCTGGACGCCGACCTCGTCGGTGGAGCTCGCGGGTCGGCTGCGGTTTGAGCCGGGGGTTGAGCTGAGCGTCGGCGCCCGGCGCCTGCTCGGCGACACCCTCGTCTCGCCCACGGCCTTTGAGCTCGCCGTCGCCGCCCGGGCCGCCCCCGCCATCGCGCAGGGCACCATCGGGGAGCAGCCTTGGCGCTGGTCTCCGGCGGTGGGGCTTGAGGTCGGGCTCACCGGGGCCCATCGGCGTGACTGGGAGGCCGTCGCCGCCGAGAGCCCCTGGGCCTTGGAGCGCCGAGAGACCGCCGTGGACGACGTGGTCTACGCCGCCGCGCTCCTCGACCCGATTCATGGCCGGGTTGGCCCCGTGGCGCTCAGCCTGGGCTCCGTCGCTTTGGGCTCGACCTTGCCGAGCTGGGGCCAGGCCGCCCGGGTTGAGCTGACCTTCGCCCGCGTGGGGGTGGTGTTTTGAGCCTGATCATCGCGCTCCTCGCCCTCGGCTGCGCCCCGGCCCCCGAGTTATTGACCGGCGGTCAGTTAAGCGCGGCCCTCGCCGTGGCCGCTGAGGTGGACACCACACGCCTCACGAACGACGTGGCGCGGATGGTCACCGCCCACACCGACGATCCCGGCGAGCTCGTCTCGCCCTGGGATCGCCCCCACAAACGCCGCGCCGGAGAGGCCACGCTCACCGCCGCCTTCACCGAGCTGGGCCTCACCGTCATCGTCGAGGACGACAGCGACGAGGGCTGGGAGATCCACAACCTCGTCGTCGAGTTTCCTGGCGCCACCCGCCCGGACGAGGTCGTGCTGGTCACCGCGCACTACGACGTCTGGTACCAAGGCGCGGACGACAACTCCTCGGGCGTCGCCGTGCTCTTGGAGCTGGCCCGGGCGCTGGCCGACAAAGAGCACTCGCGCACCATCCGAATCGTCGCCTTTGACGCTGAAGAGGTCGGGCTCATCGGCAGCACCCGCTACCTCCGGCGCCACACGGGCGACGACGTCCGGCTCATCATCAACATGGACTCCGTAGGCTTCGCGTCGTCCGAGGTCGGCAGCCAGGTCGCCCCGCCGGGCTTCACCTTGCCCGACGTCGGCGACTTCATCGTGCTCATGGCGAACGACGTGGCCGCCCGGGAGGCCCTGATTCTGGGCCAGCTCGCCGGGGCCTTGCCCGAGCCTTTGGCCCTCCAGGGTGCCGTGGGCAGCGGCGATCACCGCAGCCCCGGCACCGGCGACTTCCACCGCTCCGACCACTCCGAGGCCTGGTCCCAAGGCACGCCCGGCGTGTTCTTGACCGACACCACCAACTTCAGAAACGAGCATTACCACACCGAGACCGACCTCCCCGACACCCTCGACTACGGCTTCTTGACCCAGGTGGGCCAGCTCGTCGTCGCCGGGGCCTGGGCCATCGCCGAGGAGGACGGCGAGTGAGCGTCTTGTTGTGGATGTTGGGCCTCGCCGAGGCCGCCGAGCTGACCTTCGCCGTCGACGCGGGCTACGTCGGCAGCGACGTGGTGATGGGCGGCTTCGGGGCCAGCGCCGGGCTGCGGGTGCCGATCACCCATCACCTCTCGGCCTATGGCGACGTGGGCGGGCGCCTGTTTCTTCCGGCGAGCGCGGAGCTGGGCCTGGGGCTCCTCGCCTCGGGCCACATCGGCCATTGGAGCCCTGGCGTCGGCGTCGAGGTCTCGGCGTTTGTGGGCGGCCGGGTGCAGCGTTTCACCCCCGACGCCCTCACCTTACGCGACGGCCCGGTGCTCTCCGTGCGCGGCGTGGCCCGGCCGCTGGTCTATGACCAAGGAACCTGGGGCTTCTCCGGCCCCGCCCTCGCCCTGGGCGTGGCCCAAGGCGGCGGCGTGTCGTTCAACGTCGAGATGGTCCAGGTCGCTTGGTGCTTTGGGACCTGACCGGGCGCTCAAAGGGCGCGTAGACGAAGACCTCGTGGCGGTGGGACGGGAGCTGAATCGCCCGCACCTCTCGGGCGCCCCAGCCCTGAATCTGCTCCAGCAGCCGGGGCAGAGACTCCACCGTGGCGTCGTCGTTCAGCTTGAGGTTCAGCAGCAGGCCCTTGAGGTGGTCACGCACGGGCATCACGAAGCGGCGGACCATGTTCAGCGCGAGCACCGGGGAGAGGTGCACGTCACAGGCGATCCAGGTGACCTCGCGTAAGGGCAGGTCCTCAAAACGCACGTCGCCCGCGGCGCGGCGGATCCAGAGCATCGACGGGTTGGTGAGCAGGCTGTCCGCCATGGGCTGGGTATCGACGGCGAGCACCCGGGCGCCGCGCTCTAAGAGCGCCAAGGTGCCGCCGCCCGGCGCGCTGCCGAGCTCCAGCACCATGTCTTTGCTGCCGATGGACGCCCCGGACCAGTACAGCCCCTCGGCCATCTGGGCGTAGGCGCGGGAGGGCGCGTCGGGGCGATGGGCGACGGGCATCTGACCGCCGGGGCCGTGGTGGCGGCCGGGGCCGTGGTCGTGCCAGCCGACCACCAAGGGCTCGCCGGGGCTGGTGACGACGTTGAGCACCCGATCGCCCTTCTTTGGCTCGCCCTCGGCGAAGCGCCCCGAGGCGCGCAGCTCGGCCTCGACCTCGGCGGCGTGGCGGTTCACCTCGTCGATGCGTAGGGGCGGCACCATGTCCGGGAGGCCCTGGTCGCGGGGGGCGATCCAGAGGTGGGTGGCGTTGACCCGCTCGGCGACGGCGAGGGCGTCCTCGATGGACTTCACCGGCCCGGCCGCGCAGGCCCACACCCGGGCGAACACCGAGCTTGGGGCCTCATCGGGGCGGAAGCGCTCACCCATGGCCTTGAAGG
>JBEAVX010000498.1:0-4936 GCA_041160755.1 Pseudomonadota bacterium | reverse complement strand
GGCTTGGGTCGCGGGGTCAAGCAGCGCGAAGGCGGCGTCGTCCACGGCCTGCGCGCTCGCGAGGTTCACCGTGAGCACGGCCTGCACGTTGGAGAGCGCCATGGAGCTGCGCTGACCGTTGGTGGTGTAGTAGAGCGTCGCCGTGGTGAACCACAGCCAGAGCTCCACCGTCGTGCCGCCGCCGGAGAGGATCTTCACCTTGGGCATGTCCATCTTCTTGACGTCGAGGCCGAGCCAGGTGGAGTTGTTCGTCGGCGCGCCGGCCACCGTCGGCGCCTGAAAGCTGGTCTTGTGACCAAACATCGTCTTGAGCCCGGCGTTCAACGTGCCTTGGCTCAGGCCCAGGACCATGTCCCAGTCGTTCGGCGGCGTCGGCGAGTAGCTCACATAGTAGGAGATCGTCTGGTCATGGCCGCTGGGGTTCGACGGCGAGGTGTAGCCGCTGATGCGGCTGTCCATCGGCGTGACGCTGTAGATGCTCGGGTTGTCGTTGTCGGGGTGGTTCCAGGCGAGCTTGACGAGCAAGGTCTCCGGGCCGTTGTTGACCTGGTAATACACCCAGCCCTCGGGGCCGGACGCCGAGGCGTTCGAGGTCTTGCCGACGTTCAGGGTGCCCGTGCTGTTGGCGCTGATGCTGCTCGGGGGACCATCGTTGATCTGGCCGTCTTTGACGTAGGGGTTGTCGTGCCCCTCATAGCTGCCCGAGGCCTCGGTCATGGTGAAGGGCGTGTTGTTGTGGATGGTGCAGTTGGCGTCGCGGCTCGACATGGGCTGACCTCGGCGGTGGGGGAGTGGGGCGTCTTGCGGCGCTTGGGGTTTCACAGCGCAGGCCTAAGGGTAGTCGAGTTTTTTTGAGGCCCCGGACAAGCCTGTGTGCGGTCTCAAAAAGCAAAGGACAAAGCACGACAATCAAAGAATATCAGGGCGTTTCATGTCCTTTCATGCCCCGGTCGCCCGGCGTGCTGACGATCCTCGGCGCCTCGACCCCGCGCCGCAGGGCGCCGCGACCGGCCGAGGCTGGGCTCGGGCCTCGGCGCCGAACGGGTTAAGCTCTTGGCATGACGATCTACCGCTGGGATCTCGACAAGACCTACCTGGAGACGGACTTCCACTCCTGGCGTGGGCTCTACCGGAGCGCGACGGAGCCCGCGCACGAGAAGCGCAACGTGCCCGGCTCGGCCTCCTTGCTGCGCGCCTTGGCGAGCGAGCGCGGCGCCAAGGTGATCATCGTGAGCGGCTCGCCCACGCAGCTCCGCGAGGTGCTCACCGAGAAGCTGCGCCTCGACGGCGTTCGTTTTGATGAGCTGCACCTCAAGGACAACCTTCAAAACCTCAAGCGCGGGCGGTTTCGGGCGATCAAGGGTCAGTTTGGCTACAAGCTGCCGTTGTTGCTTCAAGGGCGCGTCGGCCTGGGCACGGGCAGCCGGGAGCTGCTCTTCGGCGACGACGCCGAGGTGGACGCGCTCGTGTACTCGGTGTTCGCCGACGTGGTCGCCGGGCGGCTGCGGGCCTCGGAGCTCTCGCGCATCATGGAGGCCGCGGGCTCGTACCCCGACGCCATCGCCACGGCGCTCGCCACCTTGCCCCAGATCGCCACCGGCGACGTCGTCGATCGCATCTTCATCCACCTCGACCGGGGGATGCCTCCGGCGCGCTTCGCCGAGCTCGGCGGCCGCGTGGTCCCGGTGTACTCCTGGTTTCAGGCGGCGCTGGTGCTCGTCGAGGCCGGTCGGCTCACCCCCCAGAGCGCGCTCACCGTCGGCGAAGAGCTCCTCAAGGCCCGGGCGCTCACGGTGAACGCCCTCGCCAACCACTTCCAAGACCTCCTGCGCCGTCGCCTCGTGAGCCCGTCGATCGGCCCCCGGCTGGAGGCCGCCGCGGACGAGGCCCTGGCCGACCTCGCCGCCCGGTGCGCCGTGCGCGCGGCCTGGCTCGGCCCTGTCGAGGGGGTCGCGCCGCCGCTCCGTCCGGCGCACATCGACTACCTCAGCCTGCTCGACCGCTTCGGCAAAAAAGAGGAGGGCTGATGCCGCACCCGGCGCTTCAGGCCGCGTTAGACGCCCGGCATGATCTCGGCAAATATGTGAGCCTCAACCTGCGCTTCTTGGCCCCCGACGCCGATCGGGCGGCCTTGCGTGAGGCGCTGTTGGCCGACCTCACCCAGACCCGTCGTGGCCCCGGCGGCGCCATGGAGTCCGCGCCCGAGGTGTGGGCGGCCTGCCGTGGCGGCCTCCCGCTCGCCGCGCCCGAGGTGCAAGCCGTAGACGCGGCGATCAATCACATACAGTCGAACCTGTCCGCGTTGTCCGACGACGGCTTAGACGACGACGCGCTCGCGGCGCTCGCCCAGGCCGCCCGCGACGTGACGACGGCGCTCACGGCGCTGACCCGACGACTGAAGGAGCCCGCCTGATGGCCCGTCTGTTGATGGTGGATGACCAAGATCGGTACGCGAACCTCGTTCGACGGGCGCTGCCGGAGCACGAGCTGGTGGGCCCGGCGCGCTCCTGGGCCGAGGCCAAGGCGGTCTTGCGCCGCTTGGGTCGGGGCGTCGATGTGGTGCTCCTCGACGTCCATTTTGACATCCCCGAGGCCGAGCTCCTCGGCTTGCCGGAGTCTCCTGGCCCCAAAGATGTTGAGCGGGCCCGCCGCCAGCAGGGGCTTCACATCTTGGAGGCCCTGCGCGGAGGCCACCCCGACCTCGCCGTCTTGTTGATGACCAGCCGGGATGACCTCCCCTTGGAGCAGGCCGCCGATCGTCACCACGCCGAGGAGTACACCTACTTCCTCGACGACGACCTCGCCGACGCCGACGCGCTGCGCGCCCAGATCGCGAACATCCTCGCCGCCCAGGCCGGGGAAGACAGCGACGGCCCCGTCTTCTGGGGGCGAAACCCGGCCTTGCGCCGCATCCGCGCCCAGCTCCTCACCTTGGCCCGGGGGAGGCTGCCGATCGTGCTCGGCGGCCCGACGGGCACAGGAAAGAGCCTCATCGCCCGGCATTTTATTCACCCTCGGTCGGGGCGTGAGGGCCGGTTTGTCTCGGTCGATCTCTCGACGATGCCCAAAGACCTCGTCACCGCGCACCTCTTCGGCGCCGCCCGGGGCAGCTACACCGGGGCCGTGGCCGACCGCAAGGGCGCGTTTGAGGAGGCGTCTGGGGGCACGCTCTTTCTGGACGAGATCGGCAACCTCGCTGAAGACGTGCAGAAGATGCTCCTGACCGTGCTGCAAGAGGGCGTGGTCACCCGGCTTGGCGACATGAAAGAGCGCCCGGTGGACGTGAAGCTCGTCGTCGCGACCCATGAAGATCTCCCGGCGCTCGTGCGCCAGGGGCGTTTTCGCGCCGACCTCTACATGCGCCTCAACCCGGCGTGTACGGTCTCGCTCCCGCCGCTGCGGGAGCGCCTTCGTGATCTCAACCGGCTCATCGAGGAGAGCTTCGAGAAGGCCCTGGCCGGGCCGTACCTGCGTGAGCTGGTCGAAGGATACACACAGTCTTATGGCCTCTCCGGCGCGAAGCTCACCCTGACCACAGGCGACGAGGTGCCCGAGCCCGAGGCGGGCATCTTGTGGGTGCTCTTGCCCCAGAAGGCCCTGGTGCTCCTGCGGCGGCACCCGTGGCCGGGGAACCTGCGCGAGCTGGTGATGACCATCGAGAACGCCCTCGTGTTCAGCTTCGCCGAGCTGGCCCAGCTCCGCGAGGTGGAGCGACCGGATCTGGTGCAGCTCCGCCCCAAGCTCATCCGTGATCTGCTGCGCACCGGGGATCTCGACACAAACGAGCTCCCCGCCGATGGCTGGCGCGTCGAGGTCTCGGTGCGGGCGGCGGAGTCGCTCAATGAGGTGGCCCTGGACATTGAGCGCCAGTACTTCACCGCGATGTGGCGGGCCTATGACGGCGATTTTCGTGAGCTGGCGCGGTGTATGATGAACGATCCCGACTGCGCGAGAAAGGTGCAGCTCCGGTTCAACCAGCTCGGCCTCAAGGTGCGTGACATGCGCGGGAGGGCGGAGGGTTGAGACGCGCGCTGGGAGCGGTGCTCACCCTCTGGAGTCTCGGCGCTGGACCCGTCGCCGCGCAGGATCCGGGCGCCGCTGCGGCGGATCCGCCCGCGCAAGCCGAGGGCGAGGACGCCGCCGATCTCGTCGGGCTGGGCCTCGATCCCGTCACCCGGGGCGTGTTTGTGGAGGCCACACGCCACGAGGCCCGGGGGAGCTGGGCCCGGGCGGCCTCAGCGTACAGCCTCGTGCTCGGCCGCGAGCCCACCTACGCCCCCGCCGTGCTCGGCCTCGCCCGCGCCCGCGAGCGCCAGGGCGACCGCCGCGCCGCCGAGGCCACCCTGCGCACCTTGCCCATGGACGCCGACGCGGTCGAGGCCCTCGCCGCCCTGCTCGTCGAGGAGCGCCCGGCGGAGTCTGTGTCTCTGTATCGCACCTTGGGCACCTTACGCCTGGGGGATCCCGCGCCGCTTTTGTTTGAGGCCGAGGCCGCCCTGCGCGCCCAAGACGTCGGCGGGTCGGTGACGGCCCTGGAGCGTTACCTCACGTTTGACGGGGCGAGCCGCAGCATGGATCGTGTCGTCGAGCTGATGGTGGGCCTCGCCGCGGCCTACAAAGACGCCGGCGACCGTGAGGCGGCGAAGATGTGGCTGCGGCGGGCGATTGAGCAGGCCCCCGAGAGCGCCCTCGCTGAAGAGGCCCGGGCCCGGCTCGATCGGGTGCTTGTCGAGGAGGCCGCCGACAGCCTCGCCTTGGGCGGCGCCGAGGAGCTGAACCCCACCCTCACCGCCGCGTTGGATCTCTCCCGCCGCGCCTTGGCCGAGGGGGACCCGCAGGGGGCGGCCCGGCGCCTGGAGGAGCTCGCGACCGTGGCGCCGCGCTCCCCGGAGATCTGGGGCGCGCTCGGCGAGGCCCGCCTCGCGCTGAACGACGT
>JBEAVX010000486.1:0-6385 GCA_041160755.1 Pseudomonadota bacterium | reverse complement strand
GCGCGAACGCCGTGGGCGCGGTCTATGTGCAGTTTGGCCCCTTCGCGGGGCAGACCTCGATGCCCACAGGCGCGGATCTCGTGATCTACGGCGACGCCGCCTGGGGCCGCCTGGGCCTCGGCGCGTTCGTGGCCGACGACGTGAGCGGGGACGGCGCGCCCGACCTCGTGCTCGGCGCGATCTACCGTGGCCCGACCGACCGCAAAGAGGCCGGCACGATCTACGTCATGCACGGCCCGTTCACCCCCGACAGCCGAGACGTCACCGAGGCTGAGCTCGTGATCACCGGCGGCAAGGCGAGCGACCACCTCGGCGACCGCCTCACCTTGGGCGACCTCGACGCGGACGGTGTGCAAGACATCATCATCGGCATTGACGAGCACGACGCCGTCGCGTCGGACGCTGGCGCCCTCTACATCGTCTATGGCGGTCAGACCGGCGACGTGGACCTCGCCACCGACGCGCTGCGCCTCGACGGCGCGGCGTCCGGTGACAACTTTGGGCGCGCCGTGGCCTTGGCCGGTGACCTCGACGGCGACGGCGTGAGCGAGATCATCGTCGGCGCGCCGGGCTACGACGACGCCACGGCGGGCGCCGACGCGGGCGCGGTCTATGTGCTCAGCGGCGCGTCCGTGGCCGCTGGGGCGGATCTCGCCACGTCCACCCTGGCGCTCATCGTCGGCTCGGCGAAGAGCGGCGGCCTGGGCGGCGCGGTCGCCGGGGGCGTAGATCTCGACGGTGACGGCCTCGGCGAGCTGTTCTTGGGCGCGGCGAACGCGGGCGCCCAAGGCGAAGGTGAGGCGTACATCATCCGCGGCGCTACCCTCGGCCTGGCCTCGGCGAACGACGCCTTGGCGGTCTTCTTGGGCGAAGAGATCGCCGACAGCGCGGGCGGCATGGTCAACTTCTTGCCCGATCTCAACGGCGGGCCCGGGAGCTGGCTCGGCATCTCCGCCACGTCTACGGACGGCGTCGCCGCGGACGCGGGCGCGCTCTACCTGCTCGACGGCTTGACCGAGTAGGGCGGCGTCTCGGCGACATGAACCTGGCGCGGCGTAGGTTATCCTTTGGGGTCCCTGCTCCGCGCCGAGGTGTTCGTGTCGCTCTCCCTGATCGTTCTGCTCTTCGCCTGTGGCGGCCCCGAGGTGATCGAGCGCGCCCCCGGCGAGCGCGCGCCGCTCACGGCGGCCTGTGATGACCTTGATCCTGGCCGTTGCCTGCTGCCTTGGCCGTCGAACACCTTCACCCGCGTAGACACGTCGAGCCCCACGGGCCTGCGCGTCGCCATTGATCCATCGGCGCTGAGCGTAGACGATGACGCCAGCTACATGAACCTCGCTGATGGCTTCTCGCGCATCGGCGGCGTGGCGACGCTCATCGAGGGCCCGGCGAACATCGACCGGCTGAGCAACACCGACGTCACGGTCTCCCTCGATCCTGAAGGGCCGATTCAGGTGCTCAACGCCCAGCCCGGCTCGGCGCGCTACGGCGAGCGGGTGGCGATGTTCACCGAGGCCTTTGACGGCTCGTCCCTCAACACCGAACGTTACCTGCTCATCGGTCGCCCGCAGATGGTCATGGAGGCCGGCGCGGATCACGTCGTCGTCGTGCTCGACACCATCGGCGACATCGGGGCGCGCCCTCGGGCGGTGGAGCTCGCGCTCGGCCTGGTGGAGCCCGAGGATGACGCCGAGGCGGCGATTGTTGGCTACTTCGCGCCGACGCGGGCCTTCTTGACCGAACAAGGCCTCGACCTGGCCCGGGTGCAGCGCGTCTGGGACTTCACCACCCGCAGCGAAGGGGACGTGGCCTTGCGCCTCACGCTCATGGCCGAGGCGATGCGCGCCGCCGTAGAGGCCGGTGAGGTGGGCGTCACGCTCGACTCCGCGTCGTTTCCGTCCGATCCCAACCTCGCGGGCATCGTGCGCGGTCGCCTCACCGGGGCGCCGAACTTCTTGACCGATGAGGGCCTGCTCAACGTAGACGGCGCCGGCCTGCCGGTGGCCAACGGCACCGCCGACATCCCGTTCCGCGTCACCTTGCCCGCCGGAGACGCCGACTGGCGCGTGGCGCTCTACGGCCACGGCACCGGCGGCGACGTCACCGACGACCTCTTCGACAGCGAGATGGCCGCCCAGAACATCGCCAAGGTGAACCTGCGCTGGGAGGGCTGGACGGGCGACACCTTCCTGGACACGATCAGCGGCTTCTCGGCGTTCTTTAAGGGCAGCGCCAAGTCCACCGCCGGGCTCATGCAGTCCCTCGCCGGGGGCTCGGCGGTGCTCACGGCCCTGGAGGGCCCCCTCGCCGACGCTCTGAGCGCGCCGACCTTGGCCGGGGAGACCAACCCCGCCGCCGGTCGCCGCCCGTCTGACGAGGAGATCGTGTGGCTCGGCGGATCCATGGGCGGCACCATGGGCGCGGTGATGACGGCGCTGGACGAGCGCATTCAGACCGCGGTGCTCAACGTGCCGGGCAGCGGCTGGACCCACATGATCCCTTACTCGCAGATCTACGAGGCCGGCGTGGGCAGCATCATGCTCGCGGTCTACGAGGACGAGCTGGACCTCCAGCACGCGATGTTGATGGCCCAGCCCTCGTGGGACGAGATCGACGGCGCGGCCTGGGGTGATCCGCTGCGTGAGGGCCACAACCTCCTGCTCCAGCAGGTGATGGACGACCCGATCTTGCCCTGGATGGGCACGGAGCTCCTCGCGACGGCCGTGGGCGCCACCCAGCTCGGGCCGACCTTGACGCCGATTCATGGCCTCGTGCCGCAGGAGGGCGTGCAGATCGGCGGCGCGGCCTTGGAGCAGTTCGCCGTGCCCCCGAGCGGCATCTACGACATCCACGGCTTCGCGGCCCGGGACACCGTCGCCGGGGCCGCCGCCTTGGAGCAGATCTTCACCCTCGTCGAGGGCGCCTGGAATGGCAGCCCCACCTTGGCGCACCCGACGATCTGCGCCGAGCAGGGCCGCGACGGCACCTGCGACTTCTCCGAGGCCTGGAGCGAAGACTGATCCCGCCCGTCTCCGGACGCGGCGCTTTGACGCGGGGTGAAGCGCCGCCAAGACGCCTTGGTTAGCAAGATCGCCCGGCCTGAGGTTGGGGGATCGGAGGCCGGAATGACCGATCTCTTCGCCGCGCGCAGTCAGATGGCGATGTCGTTGGCGTTTCACATCCTCTTCGCCGCCGTCGGCGTCGGGATGCCGCTGTTGATGGTGATCGCCGAGGGGCTGTGGATCCGCACCGGCGATCCCTTGTACAAGGCGCTCTGCCACCGCTGGGCCAAAGGCACGGCGATCCTCTTCGCCGTGGGCGCGGTCTCGGGCACGGCGCTGAGCTTTGAGCTCGGGCTCTTGTGGCCGGAGTTTATGGCGCTCGCCGGGCCGATCATCGGCATGCCGTTCTCGTTGGAGGGCTTCGCGTTCTTCTCCGAGGCGATCTTCTTGGGCATCTGGCTCTATGGCTGGGACAAGGTGAGCCCTCGGGCGCACTGGGCGGCGGCGTGGGCGGTGGCGGCCTCCGGCGCGCTCTCCGGCGCGTTTGTGGTCTGCGCGAACGCCTGGATGAACGACCCCCAAGGCTTCACGATGGTCGACGGCGTCGTCACCGAGATCCGCCCGTTCGAGGCCATGTTTAACGAGTCATCCTTCCCTCAAGCCCTGCACATGACCCTCGCGGCTTACAGCGCGCTCGGCTTCGCCGTGGCCGGGGTTCACGCCTGGGCCCTGCTCAAGCGCCCTGGGCACCCGCTGCACCTGCGCGCCTTCGGCATCGCCTTGGCCGTCGGCGGGGTGGCGGCCCTCTTGCAGCCGCTCAGCGGCCACCACAGCGCCCAGCACATCGCCGAGCGCCAGCCGGTGAAGCTCGCCGCCGCCGAGGCCCACTGGGAGACCGGCCCACGCGCCCCGGCGCTCATCGGGGGCTGGGCCGACGAGGAGGCCGAGGAGACCCGCTACGCCATCGAGATTCCGTGGCTTTTGAGCGTCATGTCGTTCAGCGATCCCGACGCCGTCGTGATGGGCCTCAAGGACGTGCCCCGTGAGGATCGCCCGCCCGTCGCGGTGACCCACCTCGCCTTTGACGTGATGGTCGGCGCGGGCACCTTCATGGCCGGGGTCGCCGCCTTGGCCGGTGTTCTGGCCTGGCGTCGGCGCGATCTCCTCGCCGATCCCCGGCTGTACAAGCTCGTCGTGTTCGCCTCGCCCATGGGCATGATCGCCATCGAGGCGGGCTGGGTCGTCACGGAGGTCGGCCGCCAGCCCTGGATCATCCGAGGCGTGATGCGCACGTCCGAGGCCGTGACGCCGATGCCCCAGCTCCAGGTGCCGTTTCTGGTGTTCACCGCGCTCTACGTCGTGCTCGGCCTCGTCGTCGTGCGCCTCTTGCAGCGCCAGGTCTTCGCGACGGTGGACGGTGAGGGCGCTGGGTTAGACGCCGAGGCGCCCCATGCCTGATCCCGTGATGATCCTCGCCGGGGTGATCACCGCCGCGCTCATCGTCTACGCCTTGACCGGCGGCGCGGACTACGGCGGCGGCGTGATCGACCTCTTCGCCCGCGGGCCCCGCGCGAACGACCTTCGGGCGCTCATCGCCCGGGCGATCGGGCCGATCTGGGAGGCCAACCACGTCTGGTTGATCCTCGTGATCGTGCTGATGTTTGTGTGCCTGCCCAAGGCCTTCGCGGCGATCATGACCGCGCTGCACATCCCGCTGACGATCTTGCTCATCGGGCTGGTGCTGCGGGGCTCGGCCTTCGTGTTTCGGGCCTATGACGACCCCTCGGACGAGGTGCAGCGCCGCTGGAGCCTCGTCTTCGCCGTGGCCTCGGTCGTCTCGCCGTGGGCCTTGGGCGCGACCTTGGGGGCGGTGGCCTCGGGCGCCCTCACGCTGGACGCCGCCGGGCGGGTGCAGACCGACTTCGTGAGCGCCTGGGCCGCGCCGTTCCCCGTCGCCGTGGGGTTCTTCGTCGTCGCGTTGTTCACCTTGCTCGCCGCGACCTACCTCACGCTGGAGACCGACGACGCCGAGCTTCAAGACGCCCTGCGGGTCCAGGGGCTCGGCGCGGGGCTCGCCTCGGGGCTCTTCGCCTTCGTGGCCTTGGCCCTGTCCCAGGCCGGGGCGCCGAGGGTCTGGGCGGGCCTCACCCAAGCGGCCTGGTCGTTGCCGTTCCAGCTCGTGACCGGCGTGGCGGCGCTCGGGGCCCTGGCGGCGCTGACCGCCCGGCGCTGGGCCCTCGCCCGGGCGGCCGCGGCGGCCCAGGTCGTGCTCATCGCCTTGGGCTGGGCCTTCTCTCAGGCCCCCTACGCCTTGCCGCCGTCGTTGACCCTCGCCGACGCGGCGGCGCCGGGCTCGCTCATCACCCTCGTCCTGACGATCTTGGGCGGGGGGGCGATCTTCCTGATCCCCGCGTTCATCTTGCTCTATCGGGTCTTCGGAAAGCGCGTCTGGTGAGCCCCAGGGCCGCTTTCTGGATCTGAATGGAGGCATTCTCGGGATCTTCGCCCGAGCGCTTCACAAAGGCGCCTGCGTGGGCCATTGATGGAGGAGTGACGAAGAGCTGAGCTTGGGTTGATGGTTGGCCTGCTTCGTTGATTGTGGCCCTTTCTACTCGCTCTTCGCGCTCTCCTTCTTCTTGGGTCGCCCCCTGTTGGGGCTCTAACGGCGCCCCCAGCGCCTTCACCTTGGGCGACTCACTGCGGGTTTGAAGGTCGCGCAGGGCCGAAGATGGCCCTCCTTGTCCTCCCTTGTCTCAAGATCTCCTTTCCGATGTTGAAAGCGCATAGTTTGGTGCGTCATTGATGAGCGATTGCGCATCGAGTTTGCCGATGTAACCTCTTGTGAGCGGGTGAGGGGCTAATTGATTGACGCGGCCAGTAGGTTGGCAAGGCTTGCTGGTTTTGGCCGCGCCCCCCTCACCGTTGATGCTTGCTCCGCGCAGGCCCCCCACTTTTGGGGCAGACTGAGGCCACCCCACCACGCCTGGATGGCCCCATGCTCAGCCTGCTCACCCGACGCGGCGCGTCGATCTCCTGCTCACTCTTGCTCTTCGTGTTGGCCTGCAAAGACGACGGCGTCACGCCAGAGGAGACGGCGCTCCCGCCGGGTGACTCCGGCGGCGCCGACTCTGGCGCGCCTGTAGACGAGGACGGCGACGGCGTCCCGGCGTCGGAGGACTGCGACGACGGCGACGCGGCGGTCTCGCCCAACGCTGAGGAGCTCTGCGACGGGATCGACAACGACTGCGACGGCGCCGTAGACGTCGGCGCCAGCGACGCGACGGCCTGGTACACCGACGAGGACGGCGACGGGTATGGCGCCGGGGCGCCGACGGTGGCCTGCGAGCCCATCGAGGGCCAGGTCGCTCAGGCGGACGACTGTG
>JBEAVX010000465.1:0-4752 GCA_041160755.1 Pseudomonadota bacterium | reverse complement strand
GGCCGAGCGGCTGCCTTGGCCCATGTCTTGGCAGGCGCAGCGGGCGACGAACACCCCGTCTGGACGCCCGATCAGCTCGACGCGGGTGCCTTTGGACAAGAAGTAGGGCCATGCGGCGGCGGCGACGCCGACCCCACGGCGCACGCGGCCCTCGCCGCGCTGGGCGTCACGATCGCGCCAAAGCGGCGAGGCCTGGGCGATCTCATACAGTCGTTGGCGGCCAGGGTTTGGGTCCCAGCGTTTTCGTAAGGTGATCGCGTCTTCGTTCCGCTTGAGCGCGAGCTCATCGACGGCCTGCTCCAAGGCGTAGAGCCCCGCCGGGCCCCCAGGGCCCCGGAACGGCTTGCCCGGGGCCGTGGTCGTGATCACGTCGTAGTCGCGGACGTCTTTGTTTTTGCTTCGGTAGAGCAGGCGCAGCACGAGGCCCGTAGACCCGCCCACGGCCGCACCGTTGAGGTTGTAGGCCTCGGCGTCTAAGCCGCCGAGGTCGCCGTTCGTGTCGGCGGCCAGGGCGATGTTCACGCTGGCCTCGGGGCGGTTGCCGCCGACGATCAGCTCCTCCCAGCGCTCAAAGGCGATGCGCACCGGGGCGCCCGCGAGCTTCGCGAGGTCCACGGCGGTGGTCATCTCCTGATCGACCCCGGCCTTGCTGCCGAAGCCGCCGCCGACATGATCGGCCCGCACCCGCACGTTTGGGCGCTCTAGGCCGTAGCGCTCACAGAGCGTGTCGGCCATGTCATCGACGGACTGTGTCGAGAGCCAGACCTCCAGCTTGGTGTCGCCGTCCCACCGCGCGACGGCGGCGTGGGGCTCCATACACGAGTGGGCCTGGTTGTGGGCGGTGTAGCGGGCCTCGATGAGCTGGCCCTCCCCGGCGCGGGCGGCGGCGAGGGCCTTGGCGGCGCGTTTGGGCTTGGCGAGGAGGTTCGTCTCCGTGGGGCCGCGCAGGTTGCCCGCCCAAGGCGCCTTCAACACCGGGCCCTCAGACGCGCTCGCCGCGCCTTCGCCGCCAGGGAAGATGATCGTGGCGCCTTCAGCCAAGGCGACCTCCGCGGAGGTCACCGGGGCGCGCTGGTGAAGCTCGACCTTGATCGCGGCCAAGGCGGCCCGGGCCGTCGTCTCGTCCACGGCGGCGACGGCGGCGAGGGCCTGGCCCTCGTACCGAATCGGCGCCCCGGCCATCACGAAGGACTTCACGGCCTTCACGCCCGCCATGGCCTCGGCGGCGCTCACATCGATGGAGACCACCTCGGCGTGGGGCACGGACGCCCGCAAGAACTTGCCGACCAACATCCCGGGGAGCTGCACATCAACGGTGTACTTCGCCGCCCCGGTGACCTTGGCCCGGGCGTCGTAGCGCGGGGCCTCCTTCTCCGGGCCGTCAAACCGACCGGCGCAGGCGTCGCGCAGGGCCGCGCGGAGGTTCACCTGGGCGCCGCAGCGGCAGACGTGCCCGGCGAGGGCTTCAGCGAGCTCGGCGTCGCTGGGCTCCGTGGCGCCGTGGGCCGCCCGCCAGCGGTCCATGAACGCCGCGCCCTCCATGACGAAGCCGGGGGTGCAGAACCCACACTGCATGGCGTCGTGGGCCAGAAACGCGCGCTGAACGGGGTGCAGCTCAGCGCCGAGCCCCTCGACGGTGGTGACCTCGCGGCCCTCCAAGGCCATCGCCGGGAGCAGGCAGGCGCAGGCCGGGGCCTTGTCGACGAGCACGGTGCAGGCCCCGCAGGCGCCTTGGCCGCAGCCGAGCTTCGCCCCGGTGAGCCCCAGGCGCTCCCGCACGAGGCTGAGCGTGGACTCGTCGGCGCCGACGGTCTCGGCGCAGGCCACGCCGTTGACCTTGGTGTGAACGAGCACCGTGTCGGCCCCGACGAGGTCGGCGGGGGCGGGGATGCCGGCTTTGGCGACCGACTCCGCATCAGCCCGCAGCGGCAAGGTCGCGGCGCCGCCAAGCGCGATCACGCCGCCAAGAAAGCCACGTCGAGAGGGGATGTTCATCTGGGGTCTCCGTAACTGAACGCGGGTCATTATACCCATCGGCCTCAGGCTGACAAGCCACGGCCGCGAAAAGTTGCCCGCCCTCGGGCACGCCGTTGAGGTCGGCGAGAGGATAGAGTTGCGCCGCGCGCTGCCGCGCATGTGGAGCGAAGATGAACGACCCCCTCAAGATCGACGACATCAAGGTCGGCGCTGGCGCCGAGGCCGTCGCTGGCAAAAACGTCACGGTGCACTACGTCGGCACCCTCACCAACGGCTCAAAGTTCGACTCCTCCCGGGATCGCGGCGAGGGCTTCACCTTCCGCCTCGGCGCGGGCATGGTCATCAAGGGCTGGGACCAAGGCGTGGCCGGGATGAAGGTCGGCGGCGTGCGGAAGCTCACGATCCCGCCGAACCTCGGCTACGGCGTGCGCGGTTATCCGCCGGTCATCCCCGCGAACTCGACGCTCGTGTTTGAGGTCGAGCTGCTCTCGGTGGGCTGAGCCGCCGCTCAGGCGTGCAGCAGCTTCTTGATGAGGGTGGAGGTGGGGTCGTGCCCGGCGAGCCACGCGAGGCGCACCGGGCGCTGGCCCCCCAACACCGTGATCCGCGTCGCGGCGCCTAAGTCGCGCCCGTCGCAGACCACCCGCGCCGGGCGGCGGTGGGCGTCGAGCACCTCCACGTCCACCCGCGCGCCGAGAGGCAAAGCGATGGGCCGCAGGCGCGGGATGTGGGGGTTGATCGCCACGAGCTGCAGCATCGGCAAGCTCGGGTGACAGGCCACGCCCCCGGCGGCGGTCGCGTAGGCCGTCGATCCCAAGGCCGTCGCGGCGATGAGGCCGTCGCAGACGAGGCGCTTGACGACCACCTGGCCGTCGAGGCTCACCCGGAGGTGCGCGGCCTGCCCCGAGGCGCGCTCGACGTAGAGGTCGTTCAGGGCGAGGTCCGAGGTCACGTCCCCCGCCGGGTCCGTCACCTCGGCGGCGAGGCGGTGGGCGTGGAGGATGTGCCACTGGGCCTGGTCCCGCAGGCGCAACAACAACGAGTCGGTCTCGTCCATGGCGTTGAGCAAAAAGCCCAATCGACCGCAGTTCACGCCGAGGTAGGTGTGGTTCTCGCCGAGCTCGTGGATCGTGCGCAGCATGAAGCCGTCGCCGCCGAGCACGAGGCAGAGGTCGGCGGGCAGGTCGTCGCCCAAGAGCGGCGCGAGCTCGTCGCGTTTCTGGCAGGCGAGCTCGTTGTGCGGGTCGTGGCGGATGAGCACAGGGCCAGCTTATCACGCCCGCCGCCTGGGGCGCCCCCGACGAAGGGGTTAGGTCGGCCTCATGCGCCTCTTCAAGTCTCACGCTCTGGGCAACGACTACCTCATCCAAGAGTCCGGCCCGCCGCCGACCCCGGCGCTGGTCCGCGCCCTCTGCCACCGCACGAACGGCGTCGGCAGCGACGGCTTGCTGTGCCCCCAGCCCTCCGCCGTCGCCGACTGCGGCGTGCGCATCTACAACCCCGACGGCTCCGAGGCCGAGAAGTCGGGCAACGGCCTGCGCATCTTCGCCCGCTGGCGGGTGGACCGCCTGTACACGCCCCAGGACTTCACCGTGGAGACCTTGGGCGGCGTCGTGCGCTGTGAGGTGCTCCACGACGGCGTGCGGGTGGAGATGGGCCGCGCCCGGTTTGAGCCCGAGGCCCTGCCCGCCACCTTCGCCGGGCCCTTGATCGACGGCCCCTTGCCCGTCGGCGACGAGACGCTCACGGCGACGGCGCTCTCCGTGGGCAACCCCCACTGCGTGATCTTCGTCGAGCATGATCCCGACCTCTCGCCCTGGCGCCGCTGGGGTGAGGCCATCGAGCGCCACCCGAGCTTCCCCAACCGCGTGAACGTGCAGGTCGCCCAGGTCCTCGGCCCGGATCACCTCAACCTCCGCATCTGGGAGCGCGGCGCCGGGGAGACTTCAGCCTCGGGCTCGTCGTCCTGCGCCGTGGCCGCCGCCGCCGTGCGCACCGGCCGCCTTCGCCCGGGTCGGATCCGCCTGGACATGCCCGGCGGCACCCTGTTCGTCACCGTCTCCGAGCGCTTTGAGCTCACCCTAGAGGGCGCCGTCACCCCCATCGGTGAGGTCGTGCTCGACCCGCGCTGGCTCGCCACCACCCTCGTTTAGCCCACGATCCCCGCGAGCCCCTCGCCCACCACGTCGTCCCAGGTGCGCAGGTTTGGGGTCACCCGGCGGCCTAACCAGCGCCGGGCGGCGTGAACCCAGGCGGTGTCGTCGCCGGGGGGCAGCACCTCGCCGCCGTCGCCGACGATCGCGCGGGCGTCGCCGAGGTCCGAGGCCAAGGCCGGGGTGCCCTGAGCCCGGTACGCCAAGAGCTTGAGCGGGCAGAACCAGGGCGGCGCGTCGGGGCCATAGGGCGCGAGGCCGAGGTCCATCGCCGCGACGAGCTCCGCCGATCGGGCCTCATCCACCTGCCCGGTGAGAATCGCCCGCACCCCAGGGGGAGGCGGCGGCGGGTTCGCCCCGACCATCAAGGCCACCGCGCCCAGAGCTTTGGCGAGGGTGTAGGCCCGCTCGGCGCCGTGCCAAGGCTTCATGCTCCCCAAGAAGCCGATCACGGGCTCGTCCCTGAGGCCCAGCGCCGCCCGGGTCGCCGCACGATCCCCGGCGTGGAGGCCCACGTCGGGGATCGTGCGGCGACCCGGGCGGCGCTGGGCCTCAGCGATGAGCCCGTGATCGGCTTCTTGGGGAGCATGAAGCCTTGGCACGGCGCCGAGCGGACCTACAC
>JBEAVX010000398.1:0-8815 GCA_041160755.1 Pseudomonadota bacterium | reverse complement strand
GCTCCCGGCGCCGCGCCGGGAGCTCTCTGGAGGCTACGACCTCTGGCCTCCAGAGGCCCCATGGCCGGGTGACGAGGCTCAGCGAGCGTAGAGGTTCAAGGTCGTGCCCCAGGCCGTGAGGCTGCCGTCGTTGTTCCAGCCGGTGCCGTTGGGGTCATCCAAGGGGCAGCCGTTGTTGTTGCCTGAAGACCAGGTGGGGCCTGTGGCGTTGCCCGCGTTGACGAACGCCGCGTCGCAGATGCTGTTCACGCCGCCGTCCTCGTCGATGGGGTGCATGTAGAGGTCGGTCTCGCAGAGGTCGCTGCTCGCGAAGTCGCCGTCGGTCATCGGCCAGGAGTAGCCGTCCGTCGAGCCGCAGTTGTGGCGCGGGATGCTCGCTTGCCAGTCGTAGAAGCTCTGGCTGCCGGAGTCTACGCCCTCGTAGACCGCGTACATCGTCGAGTCGGTGAACATGAGGTCGGTCATGGGCATGTCGAACCAGCCGTTGCCCTTGTAGTTCGCGGTGAGCGAGGCCACGCCGCTGGTCGTCGTCGCCAAGAACGTCGCGTCGCTCCATGAGCTCTGGTTGGTGGCGATCAAGGTCCAGCCGCCGCCATAAGCGTCCATCTCACACAACACGGTCTCCGGGGCGTCGCCGGTGAGGTAACCGTCATAATCGACGCTGTATTTGCCGTCGCCGGTGGAGTACCCTTTGTTCAGGATGTCGAGGCAAGACGTGCCCAAGGCGCAGGCGCCGGAGTTCTCGGGCTTCACGGACGTGCTCGTGTCGTCGCAGTCGTCGCCGCCGCAGGCGATGTCGGCGTAGGTGTCGCCGTCGAGGTCGTTGTCGACGTCTCCGTCACAGTCGTAGTCGTTGCCGTCGCAGCCTTCAGCGGCGCCGGGGTTGTAGTCACTGTCGCGGTCGTCACAGTCCCCGCTCGCGCTGACATAGGCCGAGGTCGGCGCAGAGCAGGCGCTCACCGCCGTCGCGTCGTCGCCATAGCCGTCGTTGTCGCGGTCAAGCGTCCACTCGCTCGTCACGCCCTCATCGGTGCTGCCATCGCAGTCGTTGTCGACCTCATCACAGACCTCAGCGGCGCCCGTCCAGGCCAGAGGCTCCTTGTCGTTGCAGTCGCCGCTGGCGGTGGTGTAGCCGTCGGGGGCCTCGCAGGCCGCCGCGCTGCGGCTGGGGTTGCCGTAGCCGTCCTCGTCGCTGTCGGCGTAGTAGGTCGTGGTGACGCCCTCGTCTACGGATCCATCACAGTTGTTGTCCACCTCATCACAGACCTCCGTGGCGCCGGTCCAGGCCAGGGGTTCCTTGTCGTCGCAGTCGCCGCTGGCGGTGATGTAGCCGTCGGGGGCCTCGCAGGCCGCCGTGGTGCGGCTGGGGTTGCCGTAGCCGTCCTCGTCGCTGTCGGCGTAGTAGGTCGTGGTCACGCCCTCGTCTACGGATCCATCACAGTTGTTGTCCACCTCATCACAGACCTCGGTGGCGTCGGTCCAGGCCAAGGGCTCGCGGTCGTCGCAGTCGCCGTCGTTGTCTACGGTGCCCGAGGGCTGATCACAGCTCGTCTTGGCCGTCGCCCCGTCGCCGTAGCCGTCGCTGTCGCGGTCGCTGTACCAGGTGGTCGCGTCGGAGGCGTTGTCGTCTACGACGCTGTCGCAGTCGTTGTCTAAGTCATCGCAGACCTCGGACGCGCCGGGGTTCATCGCCGCCTCCAGGTCGTCACAGTCACCGGAGACCGCCGCGTAGCCTTCGGGGGCGTCGCACGACTCGACAGAGAAGTCGGCGTCCCCGTAGGCATCAGCGTCTTGGTCTTGGTACCAGGTCTCGGCGTCGATGGCGCCGACGTCGGCTTCGCCGTCACAGTCGTTGTCGATGTCGTCGCAGATCTCCGTCGCGGCGGGGTTCACCGAGCGGGAGGAGTCGTCGCACTCCTCACAGGCCGCGAAGCCGTCGCCGTCGGAGTCGGTGAGGCCGCTGGAGCCGTCGCAGTTGTAGTCCGTGGGGTCGAGGCAGTCGTCCTCGGGGGCGCCGGGGTAGATCGCCGCCTCGCCGTCGTCACAGTCTTCAGTCTGTGTGGCGTAGCCCTCGGGGGCCTCGCAGGCCTCTACGGTGTAGGCCGCCACGCCGTAGCCGTCGCCGTCGGCGTCGGCGTAGAAGGTGGAGAGGTCGGCGGCGTCGGTGTCGACGACCTCGTCGCAGTTGTTGTCGACGCCGTCGCAGAGCTCGGTCGCGTCGGGGTTCACCGTGGCGTCGTTGTCGTCGCAGTCCTCGTCGCCGGTGAAGCCGTCGCCGTCCTCGTCCACGGCGACGGGGGCAGTGTCGAGCACGGTGTCGATGGGGTCTTTGTCTTCAGAGCGGCAGCCGAGGATGGCCAAGGAGAGCAAGATCGGAGAGAGACGCATCGGGAGGCTCCTTCATGGGAGGGCAGGGGTTGCCCTCAGCATAGCGGAGGAAGCCGCCGGGGTCATCTCCTCAGGGCTTCTTCGGCGGGGGCTGCTGGGCCAAGATCACGAACTGAACGCGACGATTCGCCGCCTGACCGGCCTCGGTGGTGTTGGGCTGGATCGGCTTGGTCTCGCCGTACCCTTTGGCCACGAGGCGATCGGCGTCTACACCGCTCGCGATGAGCGAGGCGCGCACGGTCTCGACCCGCGCTTGGGAGAGCTTGAGGTTGTAGTCGGCCTCGCCTTGGTCGTCGGTGTGGCCTTGAATCTCTACCCGGGTCAGCTCGGGGTGCTGGATGAGCAGCCCGGCGACCTGGCGCAAGATGGGCTCGGCGTCGGGGCGTAAGGTGGCCGCGTCGAGGTCAAACAGGATGGCCTGGGTGATGACCACCTCTTTGGCCTGCAGCTCGACGACGGGGGCGGTGAGGGTCAGCTCCACCACGGTGAGCGCGGTGTTTACGCCGTCGAGCTTGATCTGCCGGACCTCGGCGCCTTTGCCCGGCGCGGAGACGAGGAGCTGCCAGTCCCCCGCGCCCAGCACGAGCTGCGCCCGGCCCTCGGCGCCGAGCTGGCGGGTTTGTGGGGCGGGCCCCTTGATCTCCACCACGGCGGGCACGGCCTGGCCGGCCTCGTCCTTCACGATGATCCGAACGGTTCCCGGCAGCCAAGACACGGTGAGGGTCTCCGCTTGGGGGCCCTCGGCCAAGGTCGGGCGGTCCAGGGGCAGGGGGCTGTAGCCCTCGGCGGACAACGACGTGGTGAGCGGGAGATCCGGCGACCGGGCGGGGAGGCGCAGGCGGCCCTGGGCGTCGGTCGTCAGCGTCGCGCCGTCTAGGTCGAGGCGCGCCCCCACGACGGGCTCACCCTGATCATTGAGCACGGTCAGGTCCAGCTCCGCCAAGGCGTCGGGGCAGCCGTCCGCGTCGTTGTAGCCGTTCTTCACCTCGGCCTTGCGCACGCAGGCGTCGAGATCATCCACGATCCCGTCGAGGTCACGGTCCGAGGCCGGGTCCACCACCCGGGCGTAGCCGACGCCGCCGAACAGACGCCACTGGGGCGCGCCGACGGCCTCGCCGAGCCCGACCCCGGCGCCCGCCATCCAGGTGAGGCCGGTCCCGAGCTGGCCCCGCGCGCTGAGCAAACCTTCACCAGGGCGCACGATGCCCTCGCCCAAGGCCCGCTGGAGGTTCGCCTCGGCGGCGACGCCGACGCTGGGGCTGAGCGCGAAGGAGGCGCCGCCCGCCAAGAGCACGGCCGCGCCACCGATGGCCTCGGTAGACTGTGTGGCTTCCGCGTCTGGGTGGCGCTGGGCGCCGAGGTTGACATCTACGCTCAGACGCTCCGTCCGCCAGCCCGCGGCGACAAGCGCGCTCAGGCCCACGCCCGGCGCCCCGACGTACTGTGTGGAGTCGCCTGTCGGCAAGCTCACGCCGGGCACCACGCCCAAGGCGAGGCCCGTAGACTCCGGGACCAAGACGCCGATGGGCGCGGCGAGGCGAAGATCCCCGAGTCCCGCGCCTTGTGGGCCCGACGCGCCCTCGCTGCGCAGGAGGAGCGGCCCCATGAGCGACACAGACAGCCGTGGCGTGAGCGCCGCCCGGGCGCTGAGGTTCAGCGCCAGCACGTCATCCAGAAGCGGCGTCTCGACGACGCCCTCCCAGTCTTCGACGACCAAGACGGCGTTGCCTCGGCTCATGTCCATCGTCCCCGACACCGAGAACGAGCCGGGGAGCTGCGGGGTCACCCGCCAGGTCTCGACGAGGCCCAGCGGCTCGCCGAGGGTCGGCAGGGGCGTGAAGTGGTGGGCGTCGACGCCCTCGGCTTGGGCCGGTCGCTGGGCGAGGAGGAACAGGATCAGGGTCATCACGGCTCCGGCTCAGCGAGAGGTGGGGGTGCGGCGGCGGCGCGCGGCGAGGGCGAAGAGGCCCGCGAGCAAGGAGAGGCCGGCGCCGGGGAGGGCGTCGTCGGCCACGGCGGCGCAGGACAAGCCGCCGCCCTTCACCGTGCTCCGGGGCAGGTCGTCATCGGCGCTGTCCAGCGGATCCGAGCCACGGTCCACCTCGTCACCGTCGGTCACGCCGCCGTCGTCGCTGTCATCGCTCAAGGGGTTGGTGCCTAGCGCGTTGACCTCTTCGCCGTCGCCGAGGCCGTCGCCGTCGCTGTCGCCGCTCAAGGGGTCCGTGCCGAGATCATTGACCTCTTGGCCGTCCGTCAGCCCGTCCCCGTCGGTGTCAGGGTTCTGGGGGTCGGTGCCAAGCGGCAGCTCGTCCGTGTCGTTGAGCCCGTCGCCGTCGGCGTCGAGGATCTCCGCCGCGCCGTCACAGTCGTTGTCGAGGCCGTCGAGGAGCTCTTCAGCGCCGAGGTAGACCGTGTCGTTGTTGTCGTCACAGTCCGTGCCGCCGTAGCCGTCGTGATCTTGGCCGTCGCCGTCGGCGTCGTAGTCTGAGCCGTCATCGCAGCCCTCATCGACGCCGTTGTACCAGACCTCGTCAGCGCCAAGGTAGGCCTCGGCGTTGGTGTCATCACAGTCGGTGCCGCCGTAGCCGTCGTGATCTTGGCCGTCGCCGTCCGCGTCGTAGTCCGAGGCCTCGTCACAGTCCGAATCGACGCCGTCGTACCAGGTCTCCACGGCGCCAGCGTAGATGTCGGCGTCGGTGTCGTCGCAGTCTTCGCCGCCCGCGTTCACCGAGATCTGCCCGTCGCCGTCCGCGTCGGCGATGTCGCCGCCGTCGCAGTCCTGATCGATGCCGTCGTACAGGACCTCTGTCGCGTCAGGGTTGATCGTGGCGTCGCTGTCATCACAGTCGGTGTTGTCGTCGCTGGGGCGCGCGGTGGACCCATCACACTGGGACTGCCCAGGGTCGGTCTCGTCGCCGAAGTCGTCGCCGTCCGCGTCTCTGTAGTACGTCGTCTTGCCGCTGCTGCTCACCGAGCTGTCCGCGTCGTCCGCGAGGCCGTCGCAGTCCTCGTCGGTGTCGCTGGCGTCGCAGACCTCCGTCGCCCCGGGGTTGATGGCGCTGGCGCTGTCGTTGCAGTCGGTCTTGTTTGTGACCTTGTAGGTGCTGGTCACGTCACACAAGGCCGAGCCGGTGTCGAACTTGTCGCCGTAGCTGTCGCCGTCCGCGTCTTTGTAGTACGTCGTCTTGCCGCTGCTGCTCACCGAGCTGTCGGCGTCGTCCGAGAGGCCGTCGCAGTCCTCATCGGTGTTGCTGGCGTCGCAGATCTCCGTCGCGCCAGGGTTGATGGCGCTGGAGCTGTCGTTGCAGTCGGTCTTGCTCGTGACCTTGTAGGTGCTCGACGTGTCACACAACGAGGAGCCGGTGTCGGACTTGTCGCCGTAACCATCGGAGTCGGCGTCTTTGTAGTACGTCGTCTTCGTGGCCGAGGAGGCTGAGGTGTCGTTGTTGTCGGCGAGGCCGTCGCAGTCCTCGTCGGTGTTGCTCGCGTCACAGATCTCGGTGGCGCCGGGGTTGATCGCGCTGGAGCTGTCGTTGCAGTCGGTCTTCGTCGTGACCTTGTAGGTGCTCGTCACGTCACACAAGGCCGAGCCGGTGTCGGACTTGTCGCCGTAGCCGTCGGAGTCGGCGTCTTTGTAGTACGTCGTCTTCGTGGCCGAGGAGGCCGAGCTGTCGTTGTTGTCGGCGAGGCCGTCACAGTCCTCGTCGGTGTTGCTGGCGTCACAGATCTCCGTCGCGCTCGTGTTGATCGCGGCGTTGCTGTCGTCGCAGTCCGTCGGCGCGCACTGACCGTCGCCATCAGCGTCTTGGCAGCCGTAGTAGACATAGACCGTCTTGTTGCCGAAGTCGCCGATGACGACGTCGTCGAAGCCGTCCTTGTTGACGTCAGCGCCGCTTCGGAGCCCGCCCAAGGTGAAGCCAAAGGTGCCGCTGCCCCCAGTGATCGTCTGGGTGGCGGTTGAGCTCACGCCGCTGGCGCTGCCGTGGTGCAGCGCGACGCCGCCCGAGTAGCCGCCGATGAGCATGTCGTCATACCCATCGCCGTTCACGTCCCCCGCGCCCAAGATGGCGGCGCCCCAGTAGATGCCCGTGCTGGAGCCGTCGATGGTGACGGTGCCCGTGGTGCGTGTGCCTGAGCTGGAGCCGTAGTACACCACCACGCGGCCCTTGCCGGAGCTGTACTGTGTGTCAGCGGCGGCCACCTCGTCGTAGCCGTCGCCGTTGAGGTCACCGACGCCCGCGACGGTCTCCCCAAAATAGCTCGTGCCCGAGGCGGAGAGGGTCGTGCTGCTGCCGGTGAAGCTGGTGTTCCCGAGCACCACATAGGCCCGGTTGGTGCCGGAGTCGCCGTAGATGTAGTCCGCGTAGCCGTCGTTGTTGACGTCGCCCGCGCCGCTCGCGGTGAAGCCGCTGGTGCCGGTGTGGGTCTTCACCCCGGTGGTGTTGAGCCCTGTGGACGAGCCCTTGTAGACGATGACGTCGTCCTCGCTCGCCACCACCAGGTCATCGTAGTTGTCTTTGTTGATGTCGCCCGCCCAGGCCACGTTGCGCCCGGCGCCGTAGCTGCCGCTGTACAGCGTGGTGTTTGCCGAGGCGGGCAGGCCCGAGCTAGACCCGTGGTAGACGTAGAGGATCTCGTTGTAGAACTCGCTGATCACCGCGTCGTCATAGCCGTCGTTGTTCACGTCGCCGCGGATGTCCAGCGCCTCGCCGAACTTGCCGTAGTAGCCCGTGCTGAGGTAAGAGCGCGACGCCGTGGTGGAGATGCCGCTGCTGCTGCCATGGTAGGAGTGGGCCGTGCCATACAGACCCACGCCGAAGCGCGCGCCGACGAGGAGATCGACGTAGCCGTCTTTGTTGATGTCGCCGCCCAGGCTGACGCCGAGGCCGAAGTCAGCGTCTGTGCTGCGGCTGATCGTCGTCGAGGCCGTCGTGAGAATCGGATCCACGTGCACCGGCCAGCGGGCGTCGGTGTCGTTGACCCAGATCTGCACACGGTCACCGTCTACGGTCATCCAGCTCTCTAACGGAACCCCCGCGTCGTCCCAGGCCTTGAGCCCGTCGTACCGCAGGCGCTGACCGCCCAGGGTCTCCAGCCAGATCGTGTCAGATTCGTTCGTGAGGGCCAGCTCGGCGCCGAGCACCTCGACCTCGATCAACAGCGGCCCGGCCCCAGACGGCGCCTGCTCCAAGGTCCAGCCTTGTTGGGCGGCGGCGCCCACGGCCCGCCAGCGCTCGACACCCCCGGGGAGCGACCGGGCGACGGCGGGGGTGCAGCCCAAGACCGCCAGACGACCGGGGGCCTCGACCCAGCACCCGTCCGCCCGAGGCGCGCTGTCCTCGGCCTCGACCAGGGCGCCTTCGCGGCCCCAGCGCGCGGTGCGCAGGTTGAGCACCTCATGGGGCAGGCTCACCCACAGGCCATCCGGGGCGACCAGCGCGCCTTGGCCGACCGTCAGCTCGCCGCCGAGCCCGCCGAGCTCAACGCCCAGGCCGGAGTCCGAGGAGCGCGCGGCGCGTTGACCCGTCGTCATGTCCTCGGCGCGACAGCCGAGCAGCAGGGTGAGGAGCAGGAGGGGGCGCGACTTCATGGTCACTCCGAGGTCGAGGGCGCACCAATGTACAGGATCTGACGGCGCGTCGCCGCCAAGTCTGTGTGTCAGAGCATTTCAACGGATTGCGGTCGTCGTCGTCGCCGCGTCCGGCGGGCGCCGTCGAGCGGGGGAGCGCTCAGCCGATCCTTCGCCAGGGCGCTCCCATGCGCCTCACTCCAGCACCCTCGGCGCGGGCAGCCCCGACGCGGCGCCGTCCCCGGGCCGCTGCTCCCCCGGGTCCACGCTGAGCTCAAAGGCCCAGTCTCGCCCGTCGCTGTGCACCACCCGCTTCTGCGCTCCGTCGGTCACCGCCGAGCGCGCCGCCAGCACGTCGCTCCAGTCGTGCCAAGGGCGCCGCGTCCGCCAGCCCGAGGTCGTGTAGACCGGCGTGGGGTGCTCGGCGTAGACCAGCCGCCCGCCCAGCTCGACCTCGCCCCGGATCGCCGGGCCCAGATCCAGGCCAAAGACCCCCTCAAACGGCGGCAGGCCCAACAGCGCCAAGGCCGTCGGCGCCACGTCCGCGATCGACACCGGCGCCGCCAGACGACGCCCCACGGGCAGCCCGGGCCCCGCCATCACCCAGGCGATGTTCACGATCGGCTCGTAGAGGCCCGTGTTGTGGCCGTAGAAGCCGTGCTCGCCCATCATGTCGCCGTGGTCCGAGAGCGCGATGATCACCGTGTCTTCGGGCAGACGGCGCATGACCTCGCCGAGCAGGTGGTCCGCGGCCAAGGTGCAGCCGTCGAGCAAGGCGTCGTTCACCGGGGCGAGGGACTCGGGCACGTCCAGGCCGAAGATCTGCGCCATGTGACCGGCCTCTCCGGCGGCCTCCAG
>JBEAVX010000315.1:0-4937 GCA_041160755.1 Pseudomonadota bacterium | reverse complement strand
CGCGAGGCCCAGGCGCGCGGCGGCTTCAGCCCCAGCGCTGGCCCGTTTGGGCTCACGCTCCACACACACCGCCTCCCAGCGGCGTTTGCCCAAAAAGACGTGGGCCAAGGCCGTGAGCGCGACCTGCCCACGACCGGCCGCGGCGTCGATCAGAAGCCCGGGCTCGGGGCGCGAGTCTCCTGCGCAGGCGGCGATCACCGGCAACAAGGCGGCGAGCTGCGCGGCCTTACGCTCATCATCGGCGCGCAGCCGGGCGGTTGGGTCCACCACAGAGAGGGCGTGCAGCGTGCGGCCCAGCGCCTCTGGCGTCATCCGCCGAAGACGCTCGCCCGCAGCGTCTCGTTGACCGCCAAGGCGATCACGATGGAGACCGCGAGGCCGATGAGCGCCAAGGTGAGATCCTTCGCCAAGAGCCCGCCCGCCTGGCGCACGTTGTAGTCGCCCACACGGCGCAGGGCCATCGCCAGCTCACGGCCGCCCAAGAGCCCGATGAACACCCAGGTGGTGCTCATCGGCACGTTGGAGACCTCTTTAAAGACGTAGAGGATGATCGCGTAGACGAAGTCGATCACCGTGGCGGGGCGCACGTCCACCACCGCCGACTTCTCGTTGACCACCTGCTGAATCTTCTCGCCGCCTTGCCAGAACAAGAGCCCGAGGCCGAAGAACGGCAGGATCAACACGGGGATGAGCTCCGTCGCCGTGATCTGCCGGGGCAGGTACACCGCGACGTTCGCCGCGTCTTGTTGAATCCACACGCTCCACAAGAGGCCCGAGGAGATCCATTGCCCGACGCGCCAACCGGGGTGGGCGTCGCCCTGGAACCAGCGCTGGAAGGCGTGGCTGAGCAGCATCCACAGCCCAAAGGCCGTGACGAAGGCCACGCCGTAGCCGCTCACGCTCTTCACGAGCATGTCCCAGATGCCATCGGCGCTGGTCGAGAAGCCGCTGAGCAGCAAGAAGGTCGTGCTCACCGGCATCTTGAGCCGGGTGAGGATGAGCAGCACCACGGGGGCGGCGACCTGGAGGTACGAGAAGCTCGTCGGCGCCGTCTCGAACCCTTTGGCCTCCAAACGCGCGAAGGAGATGTCGCCGTTGTAAGCGACCCACGACCACGCGATCGTCGCCACCCAGATGCCCGCGATGAACAGCCACAGCTTCGACCAGTGGGTCGTGCTGTTCGACGCGATGAAGGTGCCGATGGTCTGGATGCTGTCGTTGCCCACGGCGGAGTAGGTCGCCAGGGCGAAGCCCAGCCAGCGGGCGGCTTCAGGGTACGGCAACACCACGGCGGAGGCGATGAAGGCCAGGCCGACCACGGCCAAGAAGGCACGATCCTTGAGGAACAGATCCAGGAAGAGGTCTTGGATCATCGCCAGAGAGAAGGTGCTCTCGGCGTTGCGGGGCGAGGCCTCGGCGTGGCTCGTCAAGGGGGCTCCTGGCTCGTGGACGTTCACGATATGCGCCAGGAGGCCCTCTCCTCAAGCGTCGACGCAGAACATTCGCTCTGCGTCGAACCGGTGACATCTGCCGGTCACGACGCGCTGCGCCCTGGCCTACCAAGCCCCGGAGATGCGCTTGATGAAGTCGTAGGGGTAGCCGAGCTCAAAGGCGCTGGCGTCGTCCAGCCGGGTGAGCTGGGCGGGGCTGAGCTTGAGCTCGGCGGCCTTGAGGTTGTCGTTGAGCTGATCCACGCTGCGGGCGCCGAAGATCACCGAGGCCACGGCGGGCTTGTGCAGGAGCCAGGCCAGGGCGACCTGGGACGGCGTCGCCTGAAGCTCCTCAGCGACGGCGATGAGCGCCTCGATGGTGCCCCAGCAGCGCGGGTTGTCGTAGCGGCTGAGCCACTCCTTCCAGCGGGTGAGGCGGCTGCCTTCAGGGGCGGCCTCGCCTTGGCGGTACTTGCCCGACAAGAAGCCGCCGGCCAAGGGCGACCAGGGGATGACGCCCAGGTTCCATTGGCGGGCCAGGGGCATGTGCTCACGCTCTAGGTCTCGTACGGCGAGGCTGTACTGCATCTGGAGGGCGACAAAACGCTCCAGGCCCAGGCTCTTCGAGCGCCACAACGAGTCCACGAGGCGGTAGGCCGCGTAGTTGCTCGCGCCGAGGTACAGCACCTTGCCTTGGCGCACGAGGTCGTCCAAGGCGCGCAGCGTCTCCTCCTCGGGGGTGTCGTTGTCTTGCATGTGGATCTGGTAGAGGTCGATGCGGTCGGTGCGGAGGCGGCGGAGGCTGTCTTCGCAGGCGCGCACGATGTGGCGGCGTGAGCCTCCAGCGCCCAGGGGCCCCGGCGAGGTGCGGAAGCGGAACTTCGTCGCCAACACCAGCTCATCCCGGCGGCCCGACTTGTCGAACCACGCGCCGATCACCCGCTCGGAGAGGCCGTCTTGGCCGTAGATGTTCGCCGTGTCGAGGAAGTTGATCCCCGCCTCCAGCGCGCGCTCGATGAGCTGGTGTGAGGTGTCCTCATCGCAGCCGACCTTGTGCATCATCGACTTCTCGTCGGCCTCGCCGAAGGTCATGGCGCCGAGGCAGAGGGTCGAGACCTTCAGGCCAGACTGGCCAAGGTTGCGGTACTCCATGAGGGGCTCCTGTGCTGTCGTGGTTCGGAGCCTCCCCTAACCCGCGTCAGGCCGCGCCGGGCGTCAGCGGAAGGCGACGTAGAGGACCGGGTCTCCGGTGATGACCGTCGGCTCGGAGACCGCGCCGTCGCGCAGGCGCACCCCCACGACGCCGCCGCCCTCGACGGCCACCCAGAGCTCGGCGTCGCCGCCCGCCTCGCCGGTCTTGAAGGCGTGGCCGTAGCGCTCCTGAGCCGGGGTGACGGTGAGGGAGATGGCCTCGTCCACCCCGGCGCTGGGGTCGATGCGGCGCAGCTCTTGGGCGAGGCTCACCTCGTCCCACAGGCGCAGCACCTGGTCGCCGCCGACGGTGCCCGACCAGGCGCCGACGCCCCAGTCGTCGTTCGTGTAGGCCACGGTGAGGGCGCCGCTCGTGGGATCGATCTCTTTGACGCCGCCGAAGGCGCCGTTGTCCCAGAAGCTCCAGGCGAGCACGATCCGCTCGTTCACAAACCGCAGCGGCCCGACGTCGTTGGTCTCGGCGAGGGTGGTGGGCGTGCTGTCGGCGTCGCAGGCCAAGACATCGACGTAGGCCGAGTGGTCCCGATCCCCGGCGTTCCAGCTCGCGTAGAGCTTGCGGCCCGAGGCGCCGAGGTAGAGGTACTCGCCCTCGCCGTAGGTGGCGCTGGTCGGCGGGGGCCACTCGGCCTCCTCATCCCCGACGGGGTTCACCACGGCGAGGCCGTAGTTCGTGAGCACCACCCAGGCCTTTCCGCCGCACCACGTCGCCTCCAGGGCCTCGCGGGGGAGGTCAACCGTGGTGTGGTTGAGGTCTTCGCGTCCGACGAGGGTGACCTCGCGGCGGTTCTTGGAGAGCAGCACGACGCTCTCGCCGTCGCCTGGGCGGGCCATCGTGAGGTCGCCTTGGGAGAAGGCCAAGACCGGCGCCTCGTCGCCGGGGTCGAAGGTGTAGACGTCTCCTTCAGTGGTCACCCACCACAAGGCCGCGACGGGGCTCGGCGGGGCGACCAAGGGCGGCGGCGCGGTGTCGGTGACCTCATCTTTGCCGCACGCGGCCAGAATCGAGAGCATCAGCGGGGACATGGAGACTCCGGGGCTGGGCCAAAGGTAGCACCACGGGCTCTTTGAGATGTCGAGGGCGTGTCAGGGGGTGTCGGCGGGCTCGTCCGCCAAGGCCGCGAAGGAGAGCTCGCGCTCCAGCTCCTCGATGCTCGGCAGGTTGCCGACGAGCTCTTCAGGCAGACTCTCGACGAGCTGCGTCTCCCAGTCGGCGACGCCGATGGGCCGCATCAGCCCCCGCAAGGCGTACTCGGCCTTCACGCGGTTCTTGCCTCGGCACAAGAGCAGGCCGATCGTCGGCCCGTCGCT
Organism: Pseudomonadota bacterium; assembly: GCA_041160755.1. GTDB lineage: Bacteria > Myxococcota_A > UBA796 > UBA796 > CAJQPC01 > JADKFE01. The sequence goes on along the minus strand of JBEAVX010000315.1, from coordinate 987 downwards.
GGGCTGCCGGAGCTGGTCGTCCACAGCCGAGAGGTACATGTTGAGCTGGCCTATGTCTCGCCCATCAAAGGGCCGGGCCTTGAGCTCGATGACGACGTAGTTTCTCAAGCGCAGGTGGTAAAAGAGCAGGTCGATCTTGTGGTCTTCCCCGCCGATGTCCACGACCACCTGCCGCCCGATGAACGCGAAGCCCGCGCCCAGCTCCAACAAGAAGCGCTCGATGTGCTGCATCAGCGCCCGCTCGATGTCACGCTCGTTGGCGCTGGCGTGGAGCGTCAAGAAGTCGAACAGGTACGGGTCGCGGGTGGCCTGCAGCGCGAGGTCGGAGTCCGGCGGAGGCAAGAGCGCGGGGAAGTTGGTGACGGCCATGCCTTCGCGGCGGTGAAGCTGCCCGGCGATCTGGAGGCTGAGGATGGCGCGGCTCCAGCCGTATTGGAGGGAGCGTTCGGCGTAAAAAAGCCGATGAGAACGGGTTCTCAGCTTCTCCAGAAGCAAGGTGTTGTGCCCCCAGGGCAATTTTGCCACAGGCTGTGGCAATTTCTCCTCCTCCACCTGCTCAACCTCGCCCCAAGCCAGGTAGAACGCCCGCATTCGGTGAAGGTTACGCGGTGAGAAGCCCTCCATGTCGGGGAAGGCTGCCTGGAGGTCACTCGCGAGGCGGTCGATCACCTTCGCCCCCCACCCCTCCTCGGCTTGCCGGGCCACGATGGACTGCCCGATCTCAAAGTAGAGCGTCATCAGCTCTTGGTTCGCCGCGGCGATGGCCCGGCGGCGCGCGTCATGAACGCGGCGCTTCAGGGTGTCCAGAAGCTCGGCGTAAGACGTGGGGTTCGTGGGCAGGAGGGGCGTAGACACTGCGCGACTCAGCGAGAGATGTGAATCCACAACCGAATAACGTCCACCCCCGCCCGGCGCCTCCGCTCATGCTCAACAGCCCAAACGACCCCGAGCGCCGGGGGTCACCCGCCCCGGCGAAGCCCTCAGCGG
>JBEAVX010000271.1:0-3708 GCA_041160755.1 Pseudomonadota bacterium | reverse complement strand
ATGACGTGTGGACCGGCGGCGCGGGCGAGGCCCCCCTCGGCGTGCGAGACCTCCTGCGTGACGATCCAGCCCTCACCGCCCAGGTCGACGCGCTGTTTGAGACCTGTGACGCCCGGCTGGCGGAGCTGCCCGAGCCCTTGGAGGACACGATCTTGCTCCAGCCTGAGCTGGTCGTCCGGGCCCAAGACGCGCTCTTGGCCTTGCAGGTCGCCGTGCAGGTCGATCTCGCCCAGCAGCTCAGCGTCACGATCACCTTCAACGACAACGACGGCGACTGATCGGTGCTGGCCCCCCTTCGCGCCGCGCTCTCGGCCCCGGTCGATCCGGCGGGGCTGATCGTGTTTCGTGTAGGCTTCGGCCTGCTCGCGGCCTTCTCCGCCCTGCGGGTGATGGCGCTGGGCTGGGTGGACGCGCTCTATGTCACCCCCATCACACACTTTCCCTGGATCTCGGGCCTCACGACGCCACCTTCGACCGTGCTCTATGGGCTGTTCTGGGCGCAGGTGCTCGCTGGGCTCGGCGTCGCAGTGGGCGTTTTTCCGAGGGTTTTTCTCACCCTCTGGCTTCTGTCCTTCGGCTATGTCGAGCTCCTCGACAAGACGCTCTACCTCAACCACTACGTCCTGTTCACGCTGTTGGGCCTCTGGACGCTGTTGGCGCCGCTCGGGCGTTTGACCCTGACCGGCGGCGCACCCCTGCCCGCCTGGACTCTGTACCTATTGCGCGCCCAGGTGGCCACGGTGTACCTCTGGGCGGGCGTGGCCAAGCTCAACGCCGACTGGCTCTCTCGTGGCGAGCCGCTCAAGACCTGGCTTGAGGCCCGGGCACAGCTCCCCGTCTTGGGGCCGCTGCTCGCGCACGACGCCACGGCCTTGGGCATGAGCTGGGCGGGGGCGGCCTACGATCTCGCCGTGCCTTGGCTCCTGCTCCACCCGCGCACCCGCGCGCTGGGCGTGGTGCTGGTGGTCGGCTTTCATTCCGCCGTGGGCCTGCTGTTTCCCATCGGGGTGTTCCCGGCCTTGATGATCTTGAGCAGCACGCTCTTCTGGAGCCCGTCTTGGCCCCGGCGTTGGCTTGGGTCCACAACGACGCCGCCCCTGCCCCGCCGCCCTGGCCTTGGCCCCAGACGGCGGCGTTCTTCGCCGTGATCACCCTCATGACGCTCATCCCAGGCCGTGGGCTCCTGCGCGGCGAAGACGTCGCCTGGACCGAGCGGGGTCACCGCCTCGCGTGGCGCGTGATGCTCATCGAGAAGACGGGCCTCGTGGAGTATCGTGTGGTGGAGGCCAAGACGGGGCGGGTGTGGCGCGTCTCGCCCGCCGAGGGGCTCACGGCCTTGCAGCACAAACAGCTCCGCACCCAGCCCGATCTCATCCGCGACTACGCCCTGCAGCTCAAGGCCCAGCACGCCGCCGAGGGTCGCGAGGTCGCCGTCTATGCTGAGGCCTGGGCGAGCCTCAACGGTCGGCCCGCCCAGCGCCTGATTTCCGCCGAGCTGGATCTCACCCAGAGCCTCGGGGCGTTGGAGGAGGCCGGGTGGATTCTGCCTCGGGAGACGCCTTGAGGGACGAACGAGCCACCCGCCTCAGCGCGTGAGCGGCCGAACCAGCGCCGGGAGCCGGGGTGGCCGAGGAGAAGACGCGGATCCCGGCCACGGCGCTTGGCGGCGATGCTCGGCGCTGAGTCCCAGGGCTGGGATCCGCGCCTTCGCCTCGGCCCGGGGTTGGCGCTGCAAACGCTGGGAGCGCAACATTCTGGGCTCCTGCACATCTGCGAGGGCCGTGAGCGCGAACATTCGACCGCGCGCAGATCTGCAAACGCCGTGACCGCAATCATTCGGCCGCGTACAGATCTGCGAACGCCGTGAGCGCAAACCTTGGGCCGCGCGCAGATCTGCGAACGCCGCGCGCGACCTTCGGGGCCTCCAGCTTCTGGTCGTGGCGGAGCACGTCCACCTGGCGCCCGCCGCCGGGGGTGCCGCCGGTCAGCACGAGCGAGCGCACCAGGGCGAGCGCGTCGAGCTTGCGCTGCCGCTCTTGCAGGTTCACCCATCCGACCAGCTCTCGGATCACCCGCTCGGGAAGAACCTCGCTCATCATCATCAGAAGCTGCTCGCCCGTCACCGCTCTCTCCTCGTGCGACGGTCGCGTGACCTGTCGAGATCATGGCCTGAAACCGAGCGTTCTGACCCATTTGTGCAAAGGGATCGGCCAACCTCAGCAAGTCGCTATCGGGACAAACATGCCCGCGCGGGATACGCACCCCCCATGCTCACCCTGCTCCTCGCGTGCGCCGCCGACCCGGCGCTCACCTGCGGCCCCGGCACCCTTCGCGTGGGAGACGCCTGCGTCCCGGAGACCTCACCGGTCGACGACTCCGGCGCGCCCGAGCCCGACGACACCGCCCCCGTCGACACGTCGGCCGACGACACCGACCCGGTCGACACCTCCTCCGACGAGGACACAGGCGCCGTCCCGCCGATCGAGGTCTACCTGCTCGCGGGGCAGTCCAACATGGACGGGTACGCCTACCAGAGCGGGCTCCCGCCGGCGTGGAAGGTGGCCGAGCCCGGTGTGTCCATCTATTGGTCGGGGTGGGGTGAGCTCCGCGCGCTCGCGCCGGCCTCGGCGGGGGGCAGCCCTTACGTGGGCCCCGAGGTGTCGATGGGGCACACCTTCCTCGCGGAGGGGCGGCGTGTGGTGCTGGTGAAGCACGCGGTGGGCGGCACCGATCTCGCGACGTTCTGGTACCCGGGCCTCTACGACGGCGACCCCTCCGCCGGCGAAGGGTGGCTCGGCCTCGTCGACACCGTGCGGGGCGCCACCGCCGCCCTCGACGCCGCGGGCGAGCCGTGGCGGTGGGCGGGCATGGCGTGGATGCAAGGCGAGTCCGACGCCGTCTACGAGTGGAGCGCGTCGACCTACGCCGACAACCTCACGCTCTTCGTCGACCGCGTCCGGGAAGAGACCGGCCAAGCCGCGTTGCCGGTGGCCGTCGGGCTGATCGCGTGCGACGGCCTGTGCGTGTACGTCGACACCGTGCGGGCCGCGCAAGAGGCGGTGGCCGCCGCCGACCCCGCGGTGCTCACCTTCGAGACCCGCGACCTGCCCCGCAACTACTTCGACCCGTGGCACTACGACGGCCCGGCCAACCGTGTGCTCGGCCAACGCTTCGCGCAGGCGCTGATGGGTGCGCCGCTTGAGCCCGCGCTCACCCCCGCGCTCAAGGTGGACGGGTACGCGATGGACTTCGACGGGAGCTACACCGTCGGCTGGACGTTCACGCTCGACCGCGCCATCACCGTCACCGACCTCGGCGCCTTCACGCCGCCGGGCAGCTTCTTGTGGACCGACACCGAGGTCGGCATCTGGGACGCCGACACCGAGGCGCTGCTCGTCCGCGACGACGTTCCGTCCCGCTACCAGGCTCCCGCGAGCTACCGCGAGGGCTTCTGGTACGCCGCGATCGACCCCGTCTCCCTGCCGCCGGGGCGGTACGCGATCGGGCTCGTCGCCTGGCTGGGCGACGTCGACCGCTACGCCAACGCCTGCACGGTCACCGCCGGCGCGGGCCTCACCCTCGAAGCCGGGGCGTACCACGCGGGGTATTGGCTCGCGTACCCCGAACAGCGGGTGGCGTTCGGAGACGGCGGCGTGAGCTTCCTTGGGCCGAGCTTCCTGTACGTCGAGGGCTGAAAGGCTACAGCCA
>JBEAVX010000280.1:0-3189 GCA_041160755.1 Pseudomonadota bacterium | reverse complement strand
GCAGGTCCACGTCGCTCGACCAGACCTCGATGGGCTCGCCGGTGACCGGGTCGGGCTTCATCTCGCCCAGCGGGTACTCCGTGGGCCGCAGGGTGAGCGTGCCTTTGGAGAGCGGGGTGAGGGACGTCTCGGCGCTGTAGACGACGACCCCGGCGGGCACCCGCAGCGTGACGACGAGGGCGCCGGGTTTGCCGACCTCCAGGGGGCCCGCCGTGAGGAGCGCCTGCACCGGGGGCCCTGCGGCCTCCGCGCCAGAGCCGACGACGCCGAGGAGCGTGAGCAGCCCCAAGGCGAAGGCGAAGAGGCGGAAGGGGAGCTTCTGGAGGGAGAAGATCATGGCGTCGCGCTCCGGGAGTTGGGCGGGCGACGCGCGGGGCCGACACGCTCGCCACCTCGGCTCTGGGTAGCACGATGCCGCGCGGGTTGCAGGGCTTCAGGGGCGCCGCTGGGTTAAGCGCAGCCGATGCGTGTCGCCGTGCTCATCCCCGCGCTGAACGAAGAGGAGGCCCTGCCGCTCGTGCTCGCCGACCTCTCCCCGCGCGCCTTGGGCCGTGTCGTCGTGGTCGACAACGGCAGCGTCGACCGCACCGCCGAGGTCGCCCAGGCCGGCGGGGCGGAGGTCGTCTTTGAGCCCAAGCGCGGCTATGGCGCGGCCTGCCTCGCCGGGCTCCGGCACCTCAGCGCCGATCCCCCCGACGTGCTCGTCTTCTTGGACGGCGACCACAGCGACGACGTGGCCGACCTCCCGCGCCTCTTGGCCCCCCTGCAAGCGGGCGCGGCGGATCTGGTCATCGGCGACCGCACCGCCCGGGCCGAGCGTGGGGCGCTGATGCCCCAGCAGCGTGTGGGCAACGTCGTGGCCACCACCCTCATCCGGGCGCTCACGGGCCTACGCACCCGGGACATGGGGCCGTTTCGGGCGATCCGCTGGCCCGCGCTCATGGGGCTCCAGATGGCCGATCCGGCCTTCGGCTGGATGGTCGAGATGCACATGAAGGCCGCCCGGGCCGGGCTTCGGGTGGTGGAGCTCCCCGTGTCGTACCGCCCACGGCGCGGCGAGAGCAAGATCAGCGGCACGGTGCGCGGCTCCGTTCGCGCGGGGGTGGGGATGTTAGGCGCCTGCTGGACGTACCGATGATCCTCGACCTCAAGACCGTGATGTTCTTTAAGGTGCCCATCCCCGGCCAGGTCAAGACCCGGCTGATCCCGGCGCTGGGCCCTGAAGGCGCGGCGACGCTCGCTGAGGCGATGGCCCTAGACTGCTTACACACGGCGATGGCGGCTGAGCTCAACCCCGAGATCGCCGTCGCGGGGCCCATGGACCACCCCTTCGTCACCGGGCTCGTCGCCCGTGGCCTCAAGGTGAGCCCCCAGGTCGAGGGGGACCTCGGCGCGCGCATGAGCGCGGCGATGGGCCCCGGCCCGGCGATGGCCTTGGGCGGCGACGCGCCGACGCTGCGGGTCACCCAGCTCCAGGCGCTCGCCCGGGGCAGCGGGCATGTGAACATCGGCGCCACTGAAGACGGCGGCTACTGGGGCATCTCCTGGCCCGCGCGCCAGGACGAGCTCCTTCGCGACATGCCGTGGTCCACGGCGAACCTGTGCTTAGAGACGCTCTTGCGGGCGAGCAGGTTAGGGTTGACCGTCGGCTTGGCCCCCAAAGGCCAAGACGTCGACGAGCCCAAAGACCTGCTGCCGCTGCGAGAGGCCCTGCTTCAAGGCGCCCCGGCGCCGCGCACCCGGGCCGCCCTGGTCCGGCTGCTCCCCCCTTCTTGACCCACCGCGCCCGAGAGCCCTGAATGCCCCTCATCACCACCGGACTGCCCTCCCCGCTGCGCTCGATTCACATCATGGGCATCTGCGGCACGGCCATGGGCGCCGTCGCCGGGATGCTCAAGGACGCGGGCTATGAGGTCAGCGGCTCCGACGGCGCGGTCTACCCGCCGATGAGCGACTACCTCGCGGGCTTGGGCATCCCCGTGATGTCGGGCTACGTCGCCAAGAACCTCGACCACAAGCCCGATCTGGTCGTCGTCGGCAACGCGATCCGCGCGGTGTACGAGGAGGCCGAGGCCGTCGTGGCCCGAGACCTCAACTACTGCTCATTCCCGCACCTGCTCGGGGAGCTGTTCCTCAAGGATCAAAAGAGCGTCGTCGTCGCGGGCACCCACGGCAAGACGACGACCACCGCCGTCACCGCGTGGCTGCTCGACCAGGTGGGCATGGCGCCGGGCTACCTCATCGGCGGCGTCGTGCGGGGCTGGGAGCGCACGGCCCGGGCCGGGGACGGCGTGTACTTCGTCATCGAGGGCGATGAGTACGACACGGCCTTCTTCGACAAGCAGCCGAAGTTCCTGCATTACCGGGCCAAGGTCACCATCCTCACCTCGGTGGAGTTTGACCACGCCGACATCTACCGCGACCTCGCCCATGTGCAGGAGAGCTTCAAGCGCCTCATCGCCGGGATGCCCGCCGACGGCCGGGTGATCGCCCGCTGGGACCACGCCACGGTGCGTGAGGTGTGCCAAGGCGCGCCCTGCGCGATCGTGAAGTACGGGCCGGGCCAAGACTGGGACGGGCGCATCGACGGCGTGGACCACGATCGGGGCGTGATGAAGTTCTCGGTCCTGAACGACGGCGTGGTCGTCGGGCGGTTTGAGAGCGTGCTCGTGGGTGAGCACAACCTCTACAACCAGGTCGCCGTCGTCGCGGCGCTCTTGGGTGAGGGCATCTCGGCGGACGCCTTGGCGAGCGCGCTCAAGACCTTTGAGGGCGTCAAGCGCCGCCAAGAGGTGCTCGGTGAGCCCGGCGGCGTCACCGTGCTCGACGACTTCGCCCACCACCCGACGGCGGTGAAGGTCACCACCGCCGCCCTGCGCCTACGTTTTGGCGGTCGGCGCCTGTGGGTGGTGTTTGAGCCGCGCTCGAACACGTCCCGGCGGAAGGTCTTCCAAAAAGAGTACGGCGAGGCCTTCGACGACGCCGACCAGATCATCATCGCCGACACCGCCCCCGACACACGCCTCGCCGTCGAGGAGCGCTTCTCCCCCGGCCAGCTCGCCGCCGACCTGCGCGCCCGGGGCTTAGAGGCCACCTGCCTCGCTGAGGTGGACGACATCGTGGCGACCTTGGCCGCGAACGTGAACGAGGCCGACGTCGTGGCGGTGTACTCCAACGGCGGCTTCGGCG
>JBEAVX010000068.1:0-4134 GCA_041160755.1 Pseudomonadota bacterium | reverse complement strand
GTCTCCGCGTTGGCTGGGGGATCACCGCCTGTTTGGCCGCGTGGTCACCCCCGGCGCGGCCCACGTCGCCTTGTCTCTGGAGGCCGCTCGTGTCTCCCGAGGCGTGACGAGCGCCAGCGTCGTAGACCTGAGCTTCTCCCGGGCGATGGTCTTGGCCGACGATGAGACGCGCGCCCTCCAGATGGTGTTTGACGGTGACTCCGGGGATGTGGGCTTCCGCATCGGCAGCCTGCACGACGGCCAAGCCCTGGTTCACGCCACGGGCCGCCTGCTCGCCGAGGCCCCGGCCGATGAGCCCGCCACGGAGTCTCTGGCCACGATTCAGCGTCGTCTGGAGCATCAAGGCCCCTCGGCGCCGTTCTACGCGCAGTTCGACCGTGTGGGATACACCCTGGGCCCGGCCTTCCGCTGGATGGGCGAGACCTGGCGCCGCGACGGCGAGGCCTTGTGCCGCATGGACGTGCCCGCCGGAGACATCGGCCTCGGCGACGCGCCGCTGCACCCCGGCCTCATCGACTCGTGCTTTCAGCTCCTCACCCGCTGCCTCCCGGCGGCCCAGGTGGCTGAAGTGCTCGACGGCACGGCCTTGTTTGTGCCCGTCGCCATCGAGCGCTTCTCGTGGCGCGGCGGCATGACCGGCGAGCTCTACGCCCACGCGGTCCTGCGCAGCGCCCAGGTCGCCGACATCTGGCTCCGTGACGCCTCGGGCGGCCTGCGCGCCCGGGTGCAAGGCCTCAAGGTGCAGCGGGTGCCCCGGGCGGTGTTCGGCGGCGGCCGCGTGCAGCCCGACGACGTGTTCCAGCTCCGCTGGCGCGCGGCGGCCATCGAGGACGAGCCTCAGGGCCAAGCCCCTCGCCGGGCGCTGATCTTCGCCGACAAACACGGCACCGGAGACGCCTTGGCCAAGGCCCTGCGTGGCCTCGGCGCGACGGTCGCGGTGGTTCGGCCCGGGCCGAGCTTCGCGCAGACCGGCGATGAGTTTGTGGTGAACCCCAACGATCCCACCCAGATCCCCCGGCTCCTCGCCGCCGCGCCAGGGTCGGGTCCACTGAGCGTGATCACCCTCTGGGGCCTGCACGACGAGGCCACCGAGGGCGTGATCCACACGCTCAACCTCGCCCGAGGGCTCCACAAGGAGCGTCTCACGCTCGTCACCCGTGGGGCCACGTCGCCGAGCGGCGACGGTGGATCCTTGGCCCAGAGCGCGCTTCTGGGCCTCCAGCGCACGCTCTCTCTGGAGCGCCCTGGCCTGCAGTGTACGTCGATCGACCTCGACCCCACCTGGCCCGCGGCGAGCGTCGCCGACCTCGTGGATGAGCTGGAGCGCGCCTCGGGCGCCGATCAGGTGGCGCTCCGCAGCGCCGGTCGCTCCGTGGCCCGTCTCACCGAGGTCAAGGCCAACTCGGTCACCCAGCCCTCGCGCTTCTTGGTCGGTGAGCGCGGCGCCTTAGAGAGCGTCACCCTGCACCCCGCGCCCCGCACGGCGCCGGGCAAAGGGGAGGTCGAGATCGAGGTGCGCGCCACGGGCCTCAACTTCCGCGACGTGCTGGGCGCCTTGGGCGCTTACCCCGGCGACCCGGGCCCCTTGGGCGGCGAGTGCACCGGCGTCATCAGCGCCGTGGGCGAAGGCGTCACGACGCTCAAGCCCGGCGACCGTGTGGTGGCGCTTCTGGCCTCCACGGGCTGCTTCCGCACCCACGCGATCTCCGACGCGCGGTTTGTGTCCCGTCTGCCCGACACCCTCTCGTTCGCCGAGGGCGCGACGGTGCCTGTGGCCTACGCCACGGCGATTCATGGCCTGGAGCAGCTCGCCGGGATGCGCCGGGGCGACCGTGTGCTGATCCACGCCGCGAGCGGCGGTGTGGGCATGGCGGCGGTGCAGCTCGCCTTGGCCAAGGGCGCCGAGGTGTTCGCCACGGCGGGCAGCCCGAGCAAACGCCGGGTGCTCACCGAGCTGGGCGTGCCCCATGTCTTCAACTCCCGCGATCTCAACTACGTCGCCCAGATCCGCGCCTTGACCGGCGGCTTAGGCGTAGACCTCGTGCTCAACTCTCTGGGCGTAGAGCACGTCCGCGAGAGCCTGGGCCTGATGCGAGAGGGCGGACGGTTCGTCGAGATCGGCAAGGCCGACGTGCTCGACGCGCCGCGTGTGGCGGCCTTGGGCCGGGGCATTCGGTACGTTCATTTTGACCTCGTGACCCTGTCCCAGACCGTGCCGCACCTGATCAAGGCGCTCCTCGATCAGACGATGGACCGGCTGGCGAAGGGCCGCCTGCGCCCCTTGCCCCTGCGGGTGTTTGAGCTCGACGAGACCGTCTCCGCCTTCCGGCACATGGCCCGGGCGCGGCACGTCGGCAAGGTGGTGGTGCGCTGGCCCGAGCCTCCGCGCGAGGCGCCGATTCGCTCCGATCGGGCCTACTTGGTGACCGGCGGCTTGGGGGCCTTGGGCCTTCACGTCGGCGGCTGGCTCGTGGCCCAGGGCGCGGGTCAGGTCGTGCTCTTGGGCCGTGGGGCGCCCTCAGGCGAGGTGAAGGCGCGTGTGGCCGAGCTCGGCGGCTCGGTGATCGTGCGCCGTGGGGACGTGAGCGATCCGGCGAGCCTCGCGGCGGCGCTCACCGGCCTCTCCGCCCCTGTGGGCGGCGTGTTCCACTGCGCCGGGGTGCTCGACGACGCCTTGATCGCCGATCAAGACGAGGCCCGGATTCGCCGGGTGCTGGCGCCGAAGGTGCAGGGCGGCTGGAACCTGCACACCCTGCTCCGTGACGCGCCCATCGAGCACTTCGTGCTGTTCTCGTCGGTCTCCTCTGTGTTGGGCTCGCCCGGCCAGACCAGCTACAGCGCGGCGAACGCCTGGCTCAACGGCCTCGCCTCCTGGCGCCAGTCCCAAGGTCTGCCCGCCCTGAGCGTCGCCTGGGGCCCCTGGGCCGAGGGCGGCATGGCCGAGCAGGCCGCGGGCAAAGGCCGCTGGTCGCGGGTGGGCATCAACCCCATCGAGGCGGCCCGGGGTGTCGAGCTCCTCGGCGCGCTCATCCAAGATCGTGCGGCGAACCTCGCGGTCTTGCCCTTCGACCGCGCCCGGATGGTGCGTGGCCTCTCCTTGGGCCCCGTGCCGCCGTTGATGCTGGAGCTTCTGGAGGCGGCGAGCGGCGGCGACAAACGCGCGGAGGAGCGCCTGGGCCTACGCGACGAGCTGCTCGACTGCACCGACGCCGAGGAGCGGTTTGAGCTGATGGTGGACTACCTCTGCGCGTGCTTGGGCACGGTCACCGAGGCCGACGAGGTAGACCCCGACGCGCCGCTCTCGGACAACGACTCCTTGGTGGCCGTGGAGTTCGCGGCCTTGATCGAGGCCGAGCTCAAGGTGAACCTGCCGACGGAGCAGATGTTCCGCTGCGACACCCTGCGTGACCTCGCGGAGCTGCTCGTGGAGCGCCTCGACCGCAAAGGCTGAGCGCGCGGTGGGGCTCAGGGTGGTGACACCTTGGGCCCCTCAAGGCCCCAGTGGGAGAAAACGGGCAAAAGTGGGCCCGTCAGAGGGGGGCGTTCCCTGCAAATCGTCAACATGACCCTCAAGGAAGGGCCCTTGTGGAGAGAAGGCTCGATCTTGAGGCTCATCCTTGGGATTTTCCGCGAAAAATCGTGTCCATGAGGCTCATCCTTGGGATTTTCCGCGAAAAATCGCGCTCATGAGGCTCACGGAGCCGATTCGCGTCTCCTCAGATGTGCTCGCTCAGGTGCAGCCGCGGCCCTGACCGGGCCACCATCGCCCGCCAAGGGTCGTCGGCCCGGGCGGAGGCCCACATCAGCACCCCGTCGGCCCGGGGCGCCACCCCTGGCGGTGGGGCGACGGCGCCCGTCCACCAGCCCTCCGCCTTGGGCAGCCCGGCGCGGTGGGCGAGCAAGGCGTAGAGCGCCTCCACGTCTGGCCAGGTCTCGGGGTGGTGGGGCAGGTCGGACTCCAAGATGAGCAGGGCCTCGGGCGTGATGGCGGTGAGCACCTCGCCGCCCAAGCCGTCGTCACGCTGGGCGTACCAGGCCCGCAGCGGCGCCTTGTGTTTGTGGATCAGCCAGCGGCGGTAGTCGGGCTCGCGGTGAACCCCCCACTCAAAGCCGCAGGGGTCCACGGGGCAGGGG
>JBEAVX010000453.1:0-3461 GCA_041160755.1 Pseudomonadota bacterium | reverse complement strand
CGGGCTGCGCGAGCTGCGACTGCCAGTCCTGCGCCTGCGCCGTCGATCCCTACTGCTGTGACGTACAGTGGGACGCCATCTGTGTAGACATCTGCAACGACGACTGTGGCGGGTGCGGCGGAGGCCTCGCCGAGTCCCGCGACGACACCCTAGAGCGGCTGTTGTCCGCCGCCCGCGCTGATGGCGGCACGGTGCGTGATGTGGTCCTGGGGCTCAAGGATCGGCTCGTGGCCCGGGGGGCGCTGGAGGCTGAGGAGGAGGCCCTCGTGGCGTCGCTCCTCGGGGTGCCCCTGGACACGCCCGTCGCTGAGCTCGGCGACGTCGAGCAGCACCTCCGCGTGCTCTGCGGGGCGATCCTGCTCTCACCCCAGTACTTCTTGTCCCTCGACGGCGGCCCCCTGGGCCCGATCCCGCCCGATCCCCTCGACGCCGACCTCGACTGCGCCACGGCCGCGACCTTGCTCGCCGGCCAGGGGGTGACCCTCTCATGCGACCGTTAGCCCTCCTCCTCCTGTTCGCCTGCGATCGGTCCAAAGACGAGGAGGCCGAGCCCGGCTGGGAGCACCCCTCGTTCTCAGGCGACGGCCTGCCCACCTCTGAAGACACCGACCACGGGCGCGGCGAGGCCGACACCGGGGCCGACACCGGCGGCGACACCGGCGGCGACACCGGGCCCACGCCGTCGTTGATCATCACCGACGGCCTCTTCGCCTGGTACGACTATGGCGAGTACGGCGTCTTCGGCGTGCTCAGCCTGCTCACCGAGGCCTCCTCCTGCGGCACGATCTACGGCGGCACCTCTACCGCGGACGGGGTCTACGCCTATCTGTACGGCGACGCCACCCAGCTCAACGAGGGCTGGGCCGGAACCTGGAGCGCCTGCGGCGACGCCCCCTGCGCCGACATCTTCTCGCTCTTGGGCGGGGAGTTCGGTTACCTCGACGGGGAGGTCACCATCAGCGCCTACGACGCCCACTACGTCACCGTGGGCTGGTCCACGGAGGCCAGCGAGGGCGCGGACCTCACGATCTACAACTGCGGCGACGGGTTCAACTGGGACTGAGCTGGGGCGCTGGGGCCACAGGAAGCCCACCCGACGAACGTTGACCCGCGCCCAAGCCAGCCCACGGCCGACTCCGGCGACATCCCGCTTGCTCAAGCCCCCCCGCTTCGCGTAGAATGCCGCCTCGCCGAGCCCTTCTACGCCGATGACCCCGGAGTCTCCCCGATGCGAACCGCCCCGCTCCTGCTCCTCGCGCTGAACGCGTGTTTTGGCCTGCCCGGTGAGGTCGCCGGAGGGCCCTACAGCGAGGTGTGTAAACACGAGGCCGCCGGCGAGCCGATCCTCGACGCCACGGGCGCGCTGACGATCACCGGCCGTGACGACGCCCCGGCGGAGCTGAGCGTCGGCGCGTACGAGGACGGCACGGGCGGCCTCAACGTCGTCGCCTGTGTGCCCAGCCCGTCTACGGAGCTCCTCGACCGCCTCGTGCTCACGATGACTCTGACGCTGTTTGACATCGACGACCAGCCCATCGACCTGCCCGTGAGCGACGAGGCCACGGACATCAACATGCTCTTCGGAGACGTCACCGACTGGGACGGCGTCACGAGCTGGGGCCAAGGCGACACCTTCATGCAGTTCACCGCCGGCGGCGCCTCGTTCAGCGAGCTCGACAAGCAGGGCCGCCTCGTGGGCATCGTGAACGTCACCGAGACCGATCCGGCCGGGGATCCGCTCTCGATCCAGGTCGACCTGACCTGGTGAGCCGCTGACCGACGGCGAGCGCGCACCATCGCCTAGGGTTCGGTGCTACGCTCCCACCATGCCCGAGCCGGAGCTCATCGCCGCGCGCCTCCGCCAGTGGTCGGCCGACGCGCCCCAAGGCCCGATGACCTTGGAGGTCTACCCCACGCTGCGCTGCAACCTCGACTGCGCGTTTTGCGACACGACCGACCGCCACCGCCCGCCGATGGATGAGCTGCCCCTGGCCCGGCACCTGGAGATCCTCGACGAGGCCGCCGCGATGGGCGCGCGCCGGGTGTTCATCTTGGGCGGCGGGGAGCCGCTCTTGGCCAAAGAGATCACCCCGGCGCTCATGCGCCGGGTCAAGCAACTCGGCCTAGAGGGCATCCTCACCACGAACGGCACCTTGTTCCCCCCGGCGCTCATGGATCAGGTCCTCGACGACGGCTGGGATGAGCTGCACTTCTCCATCGACGGCGCCGACGCCGAGACCCACGACGCGCTGCGTGGGGTCAAGGGCGCGTTCAAACGAACGGTCACCCACGCCTGCCGCCTGCGGGTGCTCAAGGAGCGCCGGGGCCTCACGCGGCCGCGCCTCGCCCTGCACACGGTCATCACCCACAAAAACCACCACCAGCTCGCGGCGATCGTGCGCCTCGCCGGGGCCTTGGGCGCGTTTCGGGTCGATTTTGACGGCCTGATCGCCTACCGGCCCGAACAGCAGGCCTTGGCCTTGGGCCCCGTAGAGCGTCGGGCGCTCGTCGGCTTCGCCCAGGAGGGGCTCACGGAGGCCGCGCGGCTCGGCGTCATCACCACCCTGGATCGTTTCTTGAGCGCCGAGGGCGCCGTCCGAGGGGAGCAGGCGCCCGCCGCCCCGCCGCCAGGGCTGGGCTTGGGCTCTGCGCCTTGCCTCAAGGCCTGGCATTACCTGGTGGTGCAGGCGAACGGGCGCACCTCGCCGTGCTGTGTGTTGGCCGGGGAGGGCGAGAGCGTCGCCACCACCTCGCTGCGAGAGGTCTGGGAGCGTGGGGCCTACCTCAACGGCGTGCGCGCCGGGATGTTGCGCGGGGAGCCGACGCCGCGCTGCCGGGAGTGTTCGCCCAACATCCTGGCCCACGAGGCCGTGATCCGCGACGCGCTCAACCAAGCGCCGGGATAAACCAGGGGGAACGTCCCCGAGGCCACCATGCGCGCCGCGCTCTGCCTGATCCCGCTCGCCTTCGCCTGCACCGCCAAAGACGCCGCTGTGGTCGAGACCGGGGAGCCCATCGGCCCGCGCCCCGCCGGAGACGCCGCCCGCGGCTGGGATGTGCTGCGGTATGGCGGCTACGTCGGCGGCGGCGTGCCCAAAGACCTCTGGTTCGAGTACATCGGCGGCTCAGGCGCGAACCTCCTAGACCGTGAGGGCGACAGCGCCAAGCTCTCCCCAGGCTTCAACCTGTTCACGACGCCGGAAGGGGTCGAGGTGGTCGGCGGCGTCACCTGTCTGGGCTGCCACGCCGGGTATGTCAACGGCGAGTTCATCCCCGGCCTGGGCAACACCTTCGTCGATTACACCGAGGACACCTCCGCCTTCTACGATCTGCTCCAGGCCCTCGTCGATGGCCGCTACGGCGATGACTCCCCGGAGCACGACGCCGCCCTGCGCCTCGTGCGCGGGGCCAACGCCGCCGCCCCGTACATCATCACGCCCTTCGCTGGGGTGAGCCCGGCG
>JBEAVX010000025.1:0-6831 GCA_041160755.1 Pseudomonadota bacterium | reverse complement strand
GCTGGGGGCTGTGGCTGGGCGGGCTGTTGGGCCTTGGGCTCTTGCCGTGGACCCGCCATGATCCCCGGCGCAGCCTCGGCGTCGCTGCGCTGGGGCTCTTGGGCTTCTGGTTGGGCATCGCGCTCACCGCCCAGCACGAGCCAGGGCACAACCTCTACTGGAAGTGGCTCTACCCGGTGCTGCCGCCGATGCTCATCCTCGCGGTCCATGGCGGCTTCGCGCTCTACGACCGGGTGGGCGCGGCGCTGAGCCCGACCGTCGCCCGGGTCTTGGGCGCCTTGGCGCTCGCGCAAGGGATCTTCGTGATGTTCGGCGAGACCGAGCGCCAGGTGAAGCTCTCGGAGGCGCTCTACAAGCCGCAATGGGAGATCGCCGTGCTCATCGAGGGGCAGGCCGCGCCGGGGGACGGGCTCCTGGTGGACAACATCCCCGGCTGCTGGATCAACCGTCGGGCGCACCCCTTCCGCTTGTTCACCTGGATGGATCTCGACACCTTGGGCGGCGGCCCCGAGGGCTTCGCGGCCTGGGTGCGCCGGGAGCGGGTGACGTACATCACCTGGTTCCGCGAGGACTGGACCTTGGCCCCGGCGGTGGCGCCGTGGCTCGGTTACCCCGTGGTTCACCGCGTCGGGGGCCTCCGGTTCACGCCCCTTCGGGATGAGCCGGGTTACGGCTGGATCCTCTACGCGGTGACCGAGGACTCCGATGACGCCGCTGACCCTGAGCACGCCCACCCTGACGTTCCCTGACCTGAGCGCCTTCTTGGCGGCCTGCGCCGCGCGTGGCCTCACCGCCGTCGTCGTGCGCAGCGTCGACGAGCCCCGGGCCCGCGCCCACGGCAGCGGCGTGACCGTGGGCCATGTGCGTGAGGCGACGCTCCTGGCGTACGACCGGGGCGAGGTCTTGCGCTGTGTGATCGCCGATCCGCCGGACGACCTCACCGCGCGCCTGGGCGACGCGGGCCTGCGCCTCAAGGCGGTGGTGGATCACACCTACTGATCCTTGGAGATCCCGAGGGACGATGGTGTGATCCAGCGGAGAGTCTCGGGGCTCTGGACGACCACGGGCGGCCTCTGCGCGCTTGTCCGGCTCCCCCCGTGTGGGGGGTGATAAGCTGATCATAGCCCTTCGACACAGTCCCACCTGCCTCGGGAGACCTCATGCACCGGTCTACTCTCGCGCCTGCCTCGGCCGCCATCTTCCTCGCGCTCCTCTCCGCCTGCGCGCCCACACCGGTCGGGGACGCCCTTGACGCAGGCGTCGGCGGGGTGCGTGAGCCCGTGAGCGCGGAGGAGGCCGCTGAGGAGCAGGCCGCCCTCACCGATCCCTCGGCGCAGCTCGCCTGGGACAACGACGACTTTGAGCCTGACGTAGACCGCTCCTTCTCCGCCGACGGCGAGAAGCGCGCGTTGCCCTTGGGCTCCGTCGGGGCGGCGAAGTCTTATTACGCCCAGTGGAAGGGCGAGTCTTCGGATGACCGCCTGGGCATCAGCGTCGCCGCCGCCGGTGACCTCAACGGCGACGGCCTCACGGACATCGTCGCTGGGTCGCTCTACGGCGCGAGCACGGCGACGGGTGACGGCGCGGCCTACATGGAGCGTGGCCCGTTCACCTCCGGCGACAGCAACATCGGCGGGGCCAAAGGCCGCTACTACACGCCCACCGCCAGCGCGAAGTCTCTGATGATCGTCGGCGGCGGCGGCGACGTAGACAACGACGGCAAAGACGACTTCATCCTCGGCGCGAACACCGTCAGCACCGCGAAGACCCGCGCGGGCGCGGCCTACCTCATCATGAACTACACCCGCGGCAAGCAGACCCTGCCCATCACCACGGGCGGCTTCACCTTCTCCGGCGAGAAGGCGAACGACCTCGCGGGAACCGCCGTGGACATCATCGGCGACGTGAACGGTGACAGCTACGCCGACGTGGTGGTCACCGCGACGGGCGACGACGTCGGCGGTGCGGACGCGGGCGCGGCCTACATCATCCTCGGGCCGGTCACCGCTGACGTCGCCTTGGCGGACGCCAACGTGAAGCTCGCCGGTGAGGCCGCCAGCGACCAGCTCGGCACCCGGGCCAACGGCGTCGGCGACACCGACGGCGACGGCAACGATGACCTCATCGTGTCCACCCGCAACGAGTCCTCCAACGGCTCCGGCGCGGGCGCGGTCTACCTCATCACGTCGGTGACCGACGGCGTAGACGCCTCGATCTCGACGGCGTCGGCGAAGCTCCAGGGCGAGGTGCCCGGCGACAACCTCGGCAACCAGATCGACCACGCCGGGGACGTGAACGGCGACGGTTACGACGACTTCCTCGTCGGCTCGATCAACTACGACGGCGTCGGCGCCGCGTACCTCATGCACGGCCCGGTCAGCGGCACCTCCACGGTGAACACCTCGGCGGCGATCACCTTCATCGGCAACCTCAACGGCGACCAGTTCGGCTCGGGCATGACCGCCGGTGACGTGGACGGCGACGGCAACCGCGACGTCATCATCTCCGCGAACCGCGAGGGTGTGGCCGACAACGGCGCGGTCTACGTCTTCCTCAACCCCGCCTCGGGCACGCTCTACGCCTACGACGCCGACACCCGCATCGTCGGCACCGGCGCTGGCGACTACCTCGGCTCGTGGCTCGACTTCGCTGAAGACACCAACCGCTCCGGCACCGACATGATCATCGTCGGCGCCTCGGGCCGTGGTCAGACGACGAGCGAGAAGGACAAGGGCGCCGTCTACCTCTTCGACGTGCCGTAAACCACGGCCGTCTTGACACGCCGCCGCCGAGACGAGGGACATCCCACCTCGTCTCGGCGGCGCTGTCGTCTCCCCTCTGGATCTTGGTGGTGATGTGCGCTCGTTGACCTCTCCTCTTGTCCCCGGGCGCTGCGCGCTCATCGGCATGGTGCACCTCCTCCCGCTGCCCGGCAGCCCGGGCTGGGGCGGGGACATGGCGGCTGTCTTGGAGCGGGCCAAGGCCGACGCCGGGCGGCTCGTCGAGGGCGGCTGTGACGCCTTGCTCGTCGAGAACATGGGCGATCTGCCGTACCTGCGCGGTCAGGTGGAGCCCGCGACCGTCGCCGCGATGGCCCTGGCCACGGCGGCCGTGGTGGGCTTAGGGTTGCCCACGGGGGTGCAGGTGCTCGCTGGGGCGAACGAGGAGGCGCTGGGGGTGGCCGTCGCCGCCGGGGCAAAATTCTTGCGGGTGGAGGGCTTCGCCTATGGCCACCTCGCGGACGAGGGCTGGCTCGACGCCTGCGCCGGGCCGCTCCTCCGCCGCCGGGCGGCCTTGGGGGCGAAGGGCGTTCACATCTTCGCCGATGTACGCAAAAAACACGCGGCCCACGCGGCCACGGCGGATCTCAGCCTGCGCGCCTTGAGTGAGGGCTACGCCTTCTGCGGCGCCGACGGCCTGATCATCACCGGGGAGTCCACGGGCAAGGCCGCGCGCCTCGCCGATGTGATCGAGGCCAAGGCCGCGGGGCTCCCGGTGCTCGTCGGCAGCGGCATCACCGAGGCCAACATCGCCGAGTTTGGAGCGGTGGCCGACGCCGTCATCGTCGGCACCAGCATCAAAGAGGGCGGCGACTGGCGGGCAACCGTCGAGACGGCCCGGGTCAGGCGGCTTCGTTCGGCGCTGGATCGGCGCTGACGGGCGCGCCTACGGCGGTGACCGCGCGGCCCAGCCAATGCTCGGGGCGGTCGTTGCGCGCGCGCCAGGCGCGGTAACGTAGGGCGAAGCGGTCGGCGTCGACGCTCGCGTTCCAGGGCTTGAAGCCCTCGTTCAGCCGCGCCTGCTCCCCAGCGAGCATCGCGACGTCTTGGGCGACGATCTTGCGGCTCTGGTGGGTCATCAGGAGGTTCATGCCGGGGATCGACGTGAGCCAGTCGCGCTGCAGGCGGTAGTGCAGGCGCATCTTGTTCGGGGCGACGGGCAGGCAGTGCTGGAGCTGCACAAAGTGCCAGCCGGGCTTGAGCTGGAAGTCGAGCACGACGACGCAGGGCGGGAAGAAGCGGAAACGCTGCTCGGGTGCCGACTGCACGGTGCTGTTCTTGTACAAGCCGACGAAGGCGCCGGGGATGGACGGGTGATCTTCGACGGCGAGGTCCAAGGGCTTCGCGTCGCCGCGCTTCCCGAGGGTGCCCTCGTGGGTGAAGGGGATGTGGGAGGGGTCGAGGAGGTTCTCGACCATCAGGCCGTGGTCGATGTCGAGGTCAAAGGTGTCCTCGAAGCCGTCCCAGCCGGGGCCCACCCAGGCGCTGTAGTCGGGGATGGTGTCGGGGGTCGCCAAGGCCGGGGCGCCCATCCACACCCAGATGAAGCCCCAGCGCTCGACGGTGGGGTAAGGCGTGAGGCAGGCCCGCGCGGGAGGTTTGTCGCCCGCCGCGAGGGTGGGGATGTGGGTGCAGGCGCCGTCACCGCCGAAGCGCCAGCCGTGGTAGGGGCACTCGACGTGGCCGTTGGTCACCCGGCCCAGCGAGAGCGGGGCCGAGCGGTGGGGGCAGATGTCTGGCGCGCAGCGGGCCACGCCTTGGGCGTCTCGCCAGAAGACGAGACGGTCGCCGTAGAGGGTGAAGCCGACAGGTTTGTCGGCGGAGAGCATCGGCGTCGAGAGCGCCGGAAGCCAGAAGTCACGCATGACCACCACCATTATTTAGCACGACTGGAGGCGGATATAGCCACGCGTCTAGGCGTCGTCGAGTGCGCGTGATCAGGCCACGGCGTAGACGAGGCTGGTCACCACGCTCGCCGAGCGGTGCGCCGGGCGAGAGAAGGCCGAGCGCCAGCGGCGGCTGCCCCGCACCCGGGCCTTGAAGGTGTCCTCATCGAGCCCCGCCTTGGCGAGGGCCTCCTCAAACTCGGCCCGGGCCTTCTGATGCGCCTTGAACAACATCATCTGCACGCGGCTGTGCACGTTGACCTCGCCGTCGCCCGTCGTCTCGATGGGCAAGAACAAGGAGTCGGGGTAACGGGCGGCCACCAAGGTCTGCACGCCGTCGCTCACGCCGGAGGAGGGCATACAGCCGAACGGCTTCACCGAGACGGTCATGTGGTTGACCTTGTCTTGGGCGAAGTGGATGAGCTTGCCCACCTCCATGTGGCCCTCGCCGCCGCGCACGTCGTTGGAGTAGTGGTCCTTCGCCAAGGCCGCGATCTCGTCCATGTTCGGCAGATGGTAGCCGTGCAGGCCGACCGCCTTCGCGTAGAGCTGGAAGATGCCGCGCACCAAGGGCTCGGCGGCGGCGAGGCCCCAGAGCTTCTTCGTCGGGTCTTTGCCCTCCAAACCCTTGCGCCCGCCGTCCTGCTCGCGGAGGTCCATGCGGCGTTTGGTGTCGTAGCGGTTCTCCCAGATCATGAACAAGATCCAGTTGGTGACGCCTTGGATGTCGACCTCGGCGCCCTCACGCTCCAGAAACTTCTGCAGGCGGTAGTTGCCTTCGCCTTCAGTCGTCATCGCCCAGAACTCGCCGATGACCGAGACGACGGGCTTGGGCTGGGTGCGGTCGACCTCAATCTTGGAGAGGATCAGCCGTGAGCGCATCAGCGCCGGGAGCAGGCTGCCCTTCTTGGCCAGGGCCTCGCCGACGAGGCGTTTGCACTCCTCCAAGGCGGCGTTGGTGGCGCCGGGGGTGACCTCGTAGGGGCGGATGCGGTAGCCGATGAGGTTGAGCACATCCCCGGCGATGAGCGCGCGCACGACGCCGATGGCGAAGTTCACGTCGATCTTGAGGCCGATCTCGTCGCCGGTGGCCTGCTTCACGCCGCCTTGCTGCTGGAAGAGCAGCACCCGGAAGCCGTCGAAGCCCGCGTCGCGCAGGGCCTTGCGGTACTCGGTGACGTAGGTGCCGAAGCGGCAGGGCCCGCAGGCCCCGGCGGTCAGAAAGACGTGGCGCTCGATGATCTCGGCCGTGGGCATGCCGACCACGTCGCGGAGGTGAACGACGTGTTTGACGAGGTTGCCGACGGTGAAGTAGGTGGGGTTACACTGGCCGCGGTTGCCGAACTCTTTGCCGAGCTGCAAGGCCGTGTTGTCCGGGGACTCCAACATCGCCACCTGGTAGCCGAGGCCCTTGAGCGCCTGCACGACGAGCTCGTCGTGGGCGATCGTTAGGCCGCTCACCCAGATCGTCGTCGTGCCGCGTTGGGACGCCGTGAAGGTGGTGTTCACCCGGTCCCGCCACTGGGCGCGGCCCAAGCCCAAGACGTCGGCCTCAGCGCGGCTGAACTCGGAGAGCTCACGCTCAATCTCGGCGAGCTCCTCGGGGCTCAGGCGGTCGGGCTGGCCGGAGAGGTCGTTCTCGTGCTGGTGCATGGGGGGCTCCTGGTGGCTGGATGTTCTGTAGAAGTAGGGAGAGAAGATGAGGAAGAAGGGGCTATTTGGCGGCGTGGGCGCTGGTTGAGCCACCACGGCCGCTCAGACGGGCCTGGATGAGCTGCTCCCGGCGCTCGGCGACCCGTCGGGCGAGCTCCGCCCGGGCCTGGGCCTGCTCCGCGAGGGCCTCCTCGACGAGCTTCAGCCGATGCGCATACGTCTTCACCCGAATGCGGATCGAGCCGCCGGGCTTGTTGGCGTCGATGTCGTGCAGGGCCGAGTACGGCACCTTCGCCGCGCCGATGATCTGATCGATGATGCCGTAGGTGGGGGCGTCGTGGCCACACTTGAAGCTCGACAGGTCAAGAAGCGCCACGTTCGGATGGTGGGCGGCGAACCGAGCGGCCCAGACCTTCTGAACCGAGTTGGCGGAGTAGTTCTCGGGCCACACGTCGCGGATGTCGAGGGGGTCGTCCTTCCCGAAGAACCGGCGTAACCACTCGGGATCTTTG
>JBEAVX010000446.1:0-14588 GCA_041160755.1 Pseudomonadota bacterium | reverse complement strand
GAGGGCAACCAGGCCGTCGTGGACGATCCCGCCGTGCTCAACGACGACCCCCACGGCGAGGGTTGGCTCGTCCGCGTCCGCGTCAACGACGCCTCCGAGCTGGACTCCCTGATGAGCGCCGAGGAGTACGAGGCCTACATCACCTGATGATCGGCGGCCGCTCACCAAGAGACGCCGAGTCCACCATTCTTCACCCCATCGCGCCGTGTTGAGAGGGACCCCATGAGCCTGAAAGACCTGCTCAAGCCTCCGGATGTCTTCGCCCGTCGCCACATCGGCGCGAGCGAGGCCGACATCCAACACATGCTCAGCGTGGTGGGTGTGCGGGATCTGGACGAGCTGGTTCAGAAGACGGTGCCCGCCAGCATCCGGCTCAACCGGGCGATGAACCTCCCCGCCGCCGCCACCGAGCGCGGGGCCTTGGACGAGCTGCGCCAGATCGCCCAAAAGAACAAGGTCTACCGCTCTTATCTGGGCATGGGCTACCACAACACGGTCACCCCCGGCGTCATCAAGCGCAACATCCTGGAGAACCCGGGCTGGTACACGGCCTACACGCCTTACCAGGCGGAGATCGCCCAGGGTCGCCTGGAGATGCTGCTCAACTTCCAGACGGTGATCACTGATCTCACCGGGCTCCCGGCGGCGAACGCCTCGCTTCTGGACGAGGGCACGGCGGCCGCCGAGGCGATGAGCCTCAGCCACCGCGCGCGGGCCCGGGGCAACAGCTCCGACACCTACTTCATCAGCGCGCTCTGCCACCCCCAGACGATCGCGGTCGTGAAGAACCGCGCCGAGTTCGCGGGCATCCAGGTCATCGTCGGCGACCACGACACCTTCGACTTCGCCGCCACGCCTGTTTTCGGCGCCTTGGTGCAGTACCCCGCCACCGACGGCGCGATCTTGGACTACAGCGGCTTCTGCGCCGCCGCCAAGGCGAACAAGGCCCTGGTGACCGTCGCGGCGGACCTGCTCTCGTTGACGCTCCTGCGCCCGCCGGGCGAGTTTGGCGCGGATCTCTGCGTCGGCTCCAGCCAGCGGTTTGGCGTGCCGTTGGGCTATGGCGGCCCCCACGCGGCGTTTATGGCCGGTGGTGAGGACCTCCGCCGCCAGATGCCGGGCCGCATCATCGGCGTCTCGAAGGACGCTCGGGGCGAGCGCGCCCTGCGCATGGCGCTCCAGACCCGTGAGCAGCACATCCGCCGCCACAAAGCGACGAGCAACATCTGCACCGCCCAGGTCTTGCTCTCGGTGATGGCCGCCGCGTACGCCATCTACCACGGCCCCGAGGGCCTCAAGGCCATCGC
This sequence comes from Pseudomonadota bacterium, assembly GCA_041160755.1. Taxonomy (GTDB): domain Bacteria; phylum Myxococcota_A; class UBA796; order UBA796; family CAJQPC01; genus JADKFE01. Next base: position 13,281 of record JBEAVX010000446.1, on the reverse strand, counting down.
CCGCCGGGTGCGCGCCATGACGGCGATCCTCGCCGCCGGGCTCACCGAGTCCGGTCACGAGGTCGTTCACCAGGACTTCTTCGACACCCTGCGTGTGCGTCCGGCCAAAGGCGGGGCGGCCGCGGTGTTCCAGAAGGCGCTCAGCCTGGGCATCAACCTGCGCGACATGGGCGACGGCACCCTCTGCGTGAGCTTTGACGAGACGGTGGGCCTCAACGACGTGGCCGACGTGCTCACGGCGTTCGGCGCCGACGGCGAGCGGGTCGAGGCCCTCTCCCAAGGCGACGAGCCCAGCCTCCCCGCGGTTCACGCCCGCAAGTCCAGCTTCTTGCGCCACCCCGTGTTCTCGGCGAACCACTCCGAGACCCAGATGTTGCGCTACTTACACAGCCTAGAGGCCAAAGACCTCGCCCTGAACGCGGCGATGATCCCGCTCGGCTCGTGCACGATGAAGCTCAACGCCACCGCCGAGATGGAGCCCGTCACCTGGGCCGAGTTCGGCGGGCTGCACCCCTTCGCGCCGGTGGATCAGGCCCAGGGCTACGCCCAGATGTTTGACCAGCTGGAGGCCTGGCTCGCGGAGATCACCGGCTTCGACGCCGTGTCGCTCCAGCCAAACGCCGGCTCTCAGGGCGAGTACGCGGGGCTGCTCGTCATCCACCGCTACCACCAGCGCCGGGGCGAAGGCCACCGCGACGTCTGCCTCATCCCCACCTCCGCCCACGGCACGAACCCCGCGAGCGCGGTGATGGCCGGGATGGAGGTGGTCGCCGTGGCCTGTGACAGCTCGGGCAACGTCGACATCGCCGACCTGCGCGCGAAGGCCGACCAGCACGCCGCCCGCCTCTCGGCCCTGATGGTGACCTACCCGTCCACCCACGGCGTGTTTGAGGAGGGCATCAAGGAGATCTGCGCCATCGTTCACGAGCGCGGCGGTCAGGTCTACATGGACGGCGCGAACATGAACGCCCAGGTCGGCCTCTGCCGCCCCGGCGACATCGGCGCCGACGTCTGCCACCTCAACCTGCACAAGACCTTCTGCATCCCCCACGGCGGCGGCGGCCCGGGCATGGGCCCGATCTGCATGAAGGCCCACCTCGCGCCGTTCCGGCCCGGCCACCCGGTCATCAAGGTCGGCGGCGATCTCGGTCCGATCTCCGCCGCGCCCTGGGGCAGCCCGTCGATCTTGCCGATCTCCTGGATGTACATCCGGATGATGGGTCCTGACGGTCTCAAGAAGGCGACCGAGGTGGCCATCCTCGTCGCCAACTACGTCGCCGCGCGCCTCTCGGGGCACTACGAGGTGCTCTACCGCGGCACCCACGGCCTCGTGGCCCATGAGTGTATCCTCGACACCCGCCCGCTCAAGGTGAGCGCCGGGGTTGAGGTGGACGACATCGCCAAGCGCCTGATGGACTACGGCTTTCACGCGCCGACGATGTCTTGGCCGGTCATCGGCACCCTGATGGTCGAGCCGACCGAGAGCGAGCCGCTCGTGGAGCTCGACCGCTTCGTCGAGGCGATGATTCGTATCCGTGACGAGGCCCGGGCCGTGGAGCGTGGTGAGGCCAGCCGCGAGAACAACCCCCTCAAGGGCGCGCCGCACACCGCCGACATGGTGACCGGCGCGGTCTGGGATCGACCCTACAGCCGTGAGCAGGCAGCGTTCCCAGCGCCTTGGCTGCGCGAGTTTAAGCTGTGGCCTGCGGTCGCCCGCGTCGACAACGCCTATGGCGACCGCAACCTCGTGTGCACCTGCCCGACCGTCGAGGAGCTCGCCGCCGCGAAGTAGGGGGCCTCCCGCGCGGGGCCCGTTGCCGTCCTCTGCGGGTTGGTGTAAGCTACTCGCGGAGGTGCTTCTATGAGCGCGCTGCTCTCCTTCGCCTTGTGGTCAACCGTCGCCGCCGCAGGCTCGCTCAATCCGGTGTTTGAGCAGGCCGCCGCGGAGTTTGAGGTGCCTGCGCCTCTGCTCATGGCCTTGGCGTATGAGGCCTCGCGACTTGAGCCCACCGCCACATCGGCTTGGGGTGGTTACGGCCTCTTCGATCTGCGCGAGGACGACGAGAGCGACGGCCCAGGCATCGAGCAGGTCTCCACCCTGATCGGCGTCTCCCCGGATGTCGTGCGGGCGGACGTGAGCGCCCAGGTGCGCGGCGCGGCGGCGCTCCTGGCTTGGCACGCCAAGAACCTCAGCGAAGACGGCACCTTACCGCCTGTGGACGCCCTGGAGGACTGGGCTCCGGCCCTGCGCGGCTTCTCCGGTCGCCAAGAGCCTGAGCTCCAGGCGATGTATGTCGAGTACCTCTACGAGGTCGTCAGCTCCGGCTTCGCCGTCAAAGACGCCTACAACCTCCCCCGCGACGTAGACTTCGACGCCGTGACCATGGGCGTGGCTCCGCCCGCGCCCGGCGGCGACTACGCCGGTGTCGACAGCTTCGTCAACGCCAGCTCGTCGAACTACTCGAACTACTCCCGCGACGCCTCCGACATCAACTACGTCATCATTCACACCGTGCAGGGCAGCTACTCCGGCTGCATCTCTTGGTTCCAGAACTCCTCCGCGAGCGTCTCGGCGCACTACGTCGTGCGCAGCTCCGACGGCGCCATCACCCAGATGGTGTGGGAAGAGGACGTCGCCTGGCACGCGGGCAACTGGACGTACAACGAGCAGTCCGTCGGCATCGAGCACGAGGGCTACGTCGACGACCCGGGCAAGTGGTACACCACGGCGATGTACACCGAGTCGGCCAAGCTCACCGCCGACATCGCCGCCCGAAACGGCATCCCGCTGGACCGCAGCCACATCATCGGCCACGTCGAGGTGCCCAGCGCCACCCACACCGACCCGGGCACGGGCTGGGACTGGGACTACTACATGGGCCTCATCGACGGCTCCGGCGGCGTGGTCGATACGGCCGAGCTCCTCGGGAAGGTCGCCGACACCGACATTTACACTGGCGCTCCGCTCACCGGCGTCACCGTCACCCTCGACCAGACCGGCGAGACGACGACGACGGACGCCTCGGGCCTCTACCGCTTCGACAGCCTCGGCTCGGGCACCTGGTCGGTGACCGTGCGCGCGGATGGTTACGACGACGGCACCTGCACCAAAGACATCACCTCGGGCAGCGGCCAGTGGTGGTGCTCCGTCGCGCTGTTCCCCGCGACGACGGGCGGCGACGGCGGCGGGGATGACGGCGGCGGCGACAGCGCCGAGCCCACCGACGACAGCGCCGAGCCCACGGACGACACCAACGATCCCGGTCGCCCGAGCCCTGGCGGCGCGGACGAGGAGGCGGTGACGCCCGGCGAGCGGGTGGCGATGTCGAGCCTCGGCTGCGTGGCCGCGCCGGGGCGCGCTGGCCTGGGTGGGCTCGTCCTCGGCGTGCTCTTGGGGCTTCGCCGCCGTCGCGCCTAACGGCTCGCTTCGTCTGGCTCGGTCAGTCCGGCTCGCGCAGGATGTTTGATCTGCGCTTCCGGGCTTGGCGGAGCTTACGCAGGGCCTTGAGCTCGATCTGCCGGATTCGTTCCCGGGTCAGGTTGAACTGCAGGCCGATCTCCTCCAAGGAGAAGGTGTTGGGCTCGCCGATGCCGTAGCGCATCCGCAGCACCTTCTCTTCCCGGGGGCTCAGGCCGCCGAGCACGTTGTAGACCTCCTCCCGCATGGTGGCCTCTTCCACGGCGTCCATGGGGTGCGGGGTCTCCTCGGCCTCGATGAAGTCGGCGAGGGTGGACTCTTGGTCGTCACCGACGGGGCTGTCGAGGCTCAAGGGCTCGCGGGTGAGGCGCAGGACGGCGTGGATCTTCTCGACGTCGATGTTGAGGCGCTCGGCGACCTCATCGTAGCTGGCCTCGCGGCCCAGCTCTTGAAACAGCTTGCGCTGGGTCTGGTTGATCTTGTTCACCAGCTCCAGCTTGTAGATCGGGATCCGGATGGTGCGGATCTGCGACTCGACGGCGCGGGCGATGGACTGGCGGATCCACCACGAGGCGTAGGTGGAGAACTTGAAGCCCCGGGAAGGATCAAACTTCTCCACGGCGCGCATCAGCCCGATGTTGCCCTCCTGGATGAGGTCGGGCATCGGCAGGCCACGGTAGCTGTACTGTTTGGCCAACGACACGACGAGGCGCAGGTTCGCGTTGATGAGGAGCACCCGGGCCACCTCGGCCTCAAGGCCGCCCTCTTGCACGCGGGTGGCGATGATCAGCTCATCGGCGCGAGACAAGAGCGGTATGCCGCCCATGTGGCGGAGGTAGGTGCTCAGAAGCGCGCTTTGAAGGCCGTCTTCCGGCTCAAAGTGGCCTACCGTTCCGCGATTGCGGCGCACGTCGCACCCTCCTGCATGGAAGCGGTCCAAGCGGGCAGCCTCCGTTATGCCACAGATCGGCGCCCGTGGGGGACAATCGCTGGTGCGGCGATCAAGATGCTGGTTATTCCTCGCCTTCTGGCGCCTCTGGGAATCCAGCGCCGCGCCGCAGCGCCGCGAAGGGGTCGCGCTCGTCTTCTGTCAGCTCGCCGACGCGGCGGATGAAGCGCAGGATGTCGCCATCCTCTTGTTCGAGGATCGCCGCGAACACGTCCTCATGCGTGTTGTAGGTCTTGAACTGCATGAGCCGGGCGTTGTTCCACACGCCCTTCGTCGCGGCCTCGACGAACTTTGTGGGGTCGTTAAACGGCGCGGCGGCGACCCGGGCGGGCCACTCCACGGTGAGGAGCGCTTGTTTGCGGGCGAGCTTCTCGGCGTCGGTCAGCGCGGGATCGTCGTACAGCGCGCTGAGATCTTGGTAGAGCGTGTGCTGGAGCGCGCGGTAGATCCGCAGATCCTGCATCTGCCCGACGGCCCGGGCGAGCTGGGGGTCGTGGCTGCCCCGGCGCTCCTGCAGGTAACGTGTCGCGGCGGCCTCCCCGACGAAGTTGGCGAAGCTCTCGTTGAACTTCACCGAGCCGGGCACCCACAAGGTCGCGTGGGCGAGCTCGTGCAGCACGGTGTCGGCGAGGTTGAAGTCGTCCCAGGTCAACATCGGGGGCAGGATCGGATCCTTGAACCAGCCCAGCGTCGAGTAGGCCCCGGCGGTGCGCACATAGACGTCGAGGCCATCCTCCCGCAGATCCTCCGCGCGGGCCTCGGCGTCTTCGCGGCGAAAGTAGCCCAGGTACGGCATCGTGCCGACGATCGGGAACCACCAGGTCTGCGGCGTGAAGCTCAAGGGCTCACAGGCGCTCACGTTCCAGATCTGCCGCTGCCACTCCACGGCGACGGTCTCGTAGTTGTCTGTGGCGCTCAGGCCGATGTCACGGCCCCAAGACTTCACGTCGGCGACGAGATCGAGGCGGGTCAGCGCCTCGTCGCTGAGCTTCCCCGAGGCGCGCACGTCCTCGACGGGCTCACGAGAGAGCAGGAGCTCCGCCTGAAAGTAGCCCGAGCGCACGAGGTAGCCGACGCGGCACCCAGGGGTGAGGCTCATCCCGAGGAGCCCGAGGGTGAAGAGGGTCAGCGGAAGTCTCAGCGCGAGGCGCTTCGAAGGGAGGTGCATACGCGCATCGTGACACACTCCGCCCGGGGCTGGCGGCGGGATGGCCCGGTGAGCGCGGTTGACACGCGCCCGTCGAGCGGCGAAGTTGAGCCGAGCGCCACACCTGGAGCCGGTCTTGTTTCAGTTCTTACAGAGCGGTGGTCCGCTGATGATCCCCATCGGGCTGTGCTCGGTGGTGGGGTTGGCGGCGTTTCTGGAGCGGCTGTGGGCCCTGCGCCAGGGGCGTGTGCTGCCGCGTAGCCTGCGGGTGGCGGTCCTGGATCTCGTGCGCCAGGGTCGCTTCGAGGACGCGCTCATCGCCTGCCGTCAGTCGGAGTCGCCGTGGGGCCGGGTGGCCGAGGCGGTCTTGCGCGGCCGGGGCCGCGTGCGCGCTGAGGTGAAGGAGCTGGCGGAGGAGGTCGGTCGCCGCGAGGCCGCCGAGCTGGAGCGGTACTCGGGGATCGTCGGGATCGTCGCGGCGATCGCGCCGCTGCTTGGGCTCTTGGGCACGGTCTGGGGCATGATCCTCACGTTTCGGGTGATCGAGGAGGGCGGCATCGGCCAGGTCGGGCAGCTCGCCGGGGGCATCTCGACGGCGCTGGTCACCACCTTCGCGGGGCTGAGCGTCGGCATCCCGGCGCTCATGGCCCACCGCTGGCTGCTCGCGCGGGTAGACGACCTGCTCCTCGACATGGAGGAGGCCGCCCTGGAGCTCCTCGACCGTGTGGCGGCGGATCCGAACGTGCGGTCGTCCTCGGCGACCAGCCCGACGGTGAGCCCCAGCGCGGGGAGCGCGGAGTGAACTTCCGCCCCACACGCCGGGTGCTGCCCACCTTGGACATCACCCCGCTGATCGACATCATCTTTCAGCTCGTGCTGTTCTTTATGGTGTCCACGACCTTCATCTCGGCGCCCGGCATCCAGGTCGATCTGCCACGATCCAGCGCCGAGGTCGTGCTCTCGGACAAGGAGCAGATCACCCTCTGGCTCACCGACAAGGGGGAGGTCTTCGTGGATGATCAGCCCGTGACCCGCCAGGCCCTCGACGCGCGCCTTCGCGCCGTGGCCCAGAAAGATCCTTCGACGCTGGTGATCATCAAGGCCGACGTCGCCGTGGATCACGGTCGGGTCGTCACGGTGATGGACCTCGCCCGGCGTCATGGCCTCTCCCGCCTCGCCATCGCCACGGATCCGCAAGGGCAGGGCTCGAAGACACCTGATGAAGCGCCGGGCAACTAGGCGATCCTCCTTGACGTTCTGGGATCGTTTCATATACTGAGGATCGCCCGCCTGATCGCGCCTGTGGCGTGGCCATCCCTGCTGAACCCCGCTGCGGCTGCAACCGATGAACGCTCTCCTCGCTCGTCGCCTCGTCATGACGATCGTGCCCTTCGTGCTCATGGGCTCGGTGGTGCTCATGGCGATCTTTGGGGATCACGGCCTCGTCCGTCGCCACGAGCTTCGCGCCCAGATCGGCGAGACGGAGATTCGCCTCGCGGAGATCGAGCGGGAGAACGCTGCGCTAAGGCGCCAGATCCGGTCCATGGACAAGGACCGCATCGGCGTTCAGCGCCTCGCCGCGCAGGAGCTGCTCGTCGCTCCGCCAGGGTCCACGATTTACCGGTTTGAAACTGAGTAATTCTGGGTTCATCGCGCGGCGAGAAAGCTGGGGTTGAGGCGGTGGCCGGACAATTTCTGGCTGGGTGCCTCGATATGTTCTTCGGGTCAAATCGGAGGACAGACATGCTCGCGCTCATCGCGCTCGCGGCCCTCGGCTGCCGCACCGCCCCCGGCCAACACGACACCGGCTGGGGCGCTTTTGAAGAGATGGACCTCGTGGAGGGCGCGTCCCTCAACACCTTGGGCGACGTGGCGCTGGACTGCGCCCTCGGCGGCCAGCGCCCGGGCCAGGAGGCCCGCTGCGCGACGCCGCGCACCTGCTTGGAGCACCTCACCCGTCGTCCCGACGCCCAGGATGGTGTCTACGTCATCGATCCCGACGGGGATGAGGTCGGGGCCGATCCGTTTCAGGTCACCTGCGACATGGCCTCCGGTGGCTTCACCCGCATCGACGGGCCCCTCATGCGGGCGCAGGGCTGGGTCCGTTTTGAGACCATCGGCGGCGAGGCCCTCGGGGACGTCGGCTGGCTGGGCGACGACGCCTTCATCCTCGACCCGGTGAGCGCCGAGGGCTGCTTCACCGTCGCCGTGCGCGCGACGGCGCGGCTCCCGTTCACCTTCGAGACCTGGCGTGGGTCATGGCTCGGCGGCGCGTCGAGCGAGGCGAGCCAACACGACGACGTCCACGGCGAGCTCGGCTGGGGTGAGCCCCCCGACGACTGCCGGGGCTACGTGAAGTTTGGCACCGAACACCAGGAGTCCAAGATCGGCGGAGAGTGGGGGATGCACTGGAACTCCTGGCTCTACGGGGAGCGGGTCTGGTCCTGGGCTGAAGAGCGCTTGCCGGCCTCCGAGGAGCTCCGCTGGGAGGTCGCCGATCAGGGCAGCCCCGAGGACGTCGTCGTGAGCGAGATTCAGATCTGGGTGCGGTGAGCGTGGGGGCTTGCGCGGGCGCCAGCGTGGCCATAGCAGGGGATTGGAGGCCCCAATGGAGCCGACTGGTGAAGCGCAGAGCGCCCCGCCCCCAGGGCTGTTGACCGCGGAGCGCGTCACGCTCTTGATGAAGGTGCTGTTCCGCCGGGTGGTCAGCGAGGCCGTCGCCGAGGCCGCGCTGGCCCAGGTCCAGAGCGCGCCCAAGGGAGATCCCCGGCGTCTCGCCTGGACCTTCGGCGAGCACCGCGTCACCTACTACGGCCGCGCCGATCTGCCCGTGCTGCCGACGAGCCTGCACTGTAGCTGCTCGTTCTCGCTGTCCCAGAGCTGTGAGCACGTCACCGCCGTGCTCTTGCTCATGGCCTGGAGCGACGCCGAGGGGCGAGAGTGGCTCCAGAAGCCGAGCTGGCAGCTCGTGCTGTTCCCGGCGGAGAGAAGTCAGGCGCTCCTCCCGCCGGTCAAGCGCGCCGACCGCGAGGGCTGGATCCGCTACGACATTGTCCGCGCCGATGACTTCGGCGGTGAGTCCCGGTGGGAGATTCGCCGCAGCCTCGTGCGCCTGAGCAAGAAGGGTGAGCCCCTGCAGCCCACCTCTTGCCCGAAGACCTGGCCCCAGGTTCACGCGAAGCTCCGGGGTCTACGCCCTGAAGACAAGGTGTTTCATGAGGCTTGGGAGGCCCGAACGGAGCTTCTGGAGACCTTGCGGCGCTCGTGGCGCGGGATTCGTGAGCCCATGGAGCGCCTCGTCGCCCAGCTCGAAGATCAGCTCATGGGGTCGTTGGCCAACGCGGATGACGTGAGGCTCGATGGCGAGCCCGCCCTGGTCACCAAAGAGCCGGTGTGCCCCGAGATCTGCGTCGCAGACGCCAAAGACGAGCTGGGCGGTCTGCACCTGCGCTGGTCGCCGGAGGTGCGGAGGGTGATGAGCTGGGGCTCGACCTGGCTCCTGCTGGCGGACGGCGCCCTTCGACCGCTGAGCCCACGGTTCCCGCCGGACTGCGTCGAGCTGCTCACCGTCACGTTGCCCCGCGTGCCTGAGCCCGAGGTGCGCGCCTTCGTGGAGCGGTTTGTTGGCGTGAGCGCGCTGCCCGTGCGCATCGAGGCCCTAGACAGCGGCCCGCTCGTCGGCGCCGACGGACGCGAGGCGCGCTTGGAGCTGCGGGAGGACGGCCCAGAGCTCGTCGCCGAGCTTCGGTTCGCGTATGGCCTCGGGAGCCACTCCATCGTCGTGAAGGACGGCGACCCGCGCGCGGCGTTGCCGCTGCCCCAAGAGGACGACGAGCCCCGCTGGCTCTTGCGGGATCGCGCCTGGGAGGCCGAGGTCAGCGAGGTGGTCGAGGCCCTGGTGCCCGAGGGCCTGCCGCTGCGCCTGCGCGGGGAGGCCGCGACGGCGTTTCTCGCCGAGCGTGTGCCGGGCCTCGCGCCGATGCTCACGATCTATGGCCAAGATCGCCTGCTTCGGGACCGCGTGAAGGGCACCTTGAAGCCTCGGATCGTCGTCGGCTCGGGCACGGACTGGTTTGAGCTGCGCGCGATGTTTGAGATCGACGGCGACGAGGTCTCGGTGATGACGGTCTTGGAGTCTTGGCTCGCGGGGCGCTCCGTCGTGCGCCTCGGCGCCGGGGCCTTGGCGCGGCTGCCTGAGGAGTGGCTTCGGCGCCACGGCGCGCGGCTCGGTGAGCTAGAGGATCTGCGCAAAGGCGCCGGCGGGGCCTTGGGTGGGCACGCCGTCGCCTTGGCCGCGCCGCTCCTCGATGAGGCAGAAGGGGAGGCCGGCGTCTGGAAGGCCGTGCTCCGCCGCGTGGTGGGGGGGGAGTCCGTGCCCGAGCGCCCCTTGCCGCCGGGCTTCACCGCGACGCTGCGCCCGTACCAGCTCGACGGCTTTCGCTGGATGTCGTGGCTCCACGAGGTCGGCCTCGCGGGCTGCCTCGCCGATGAGATGGGCCTGGGCAAGACGGTTCAGGCCCTCGCCGTGCTCGCCGACCAGCCCCGCACGGGCCCGGCCTTGGTCGTGGCGCCAAGCTCCGTGCTCATCAACTGGCGTCGGGAGGCCGAGCGTTTCGCCCCGGGCCTGCGCGCCCGGGTCCACGAGGGCGCGAGGCGGTGGGACGGCCCCGAGTTTGGCGATGAGCTGATCATCACGAGCTACGCGCTCTTGCGCATCGACGCCGAGCGGCTTGGCGCCGTGCATTGGCGCTGTGTGGTGCTGGACGAGGCCCAGAACATCAAGAACCCCGACAGCCAGGTCGCCCGCGCCGCCCGCGCGCTCAAGGCCGAGCGGCGCTTGGCGCTCACCGGCACGCCCATCGAGAACGACCTCCACGAGCTCTGGAGCCTGATGCAGTTCTTGATGCCGGGCTTCTTCGGCTCACGCGCGCAGTTCACCCGCCGTTATGGCGAGCCCGTGCGCCGTGGGGACGCTGAAGCCGTCGCCGCGCTGCGCCAGCGGGTGCGGCCGTTTCTGCTGCGCCGCCTCAAGTCCAAGGTCGCGACGGAGCTGCCGCCGGTCCAAGAGGTCACCCTGCGCGTCACCTTGCCCCGGGCCCAGCGCGCGCTCTACGATCAGGTGCGCGACAGCTACAGAAGCTCCGTGATGGCCCAGGTGGACGAGGTGGGCATCGAGCGCGCGACGCTCCATGTGCTGGAGGCGCTCACGCGGCTTCGCCAGGCCTGCTGCCACCCGGCGCTCTTGCCGTTCCCCGAGGCGAAGCTCGTCGAGGGCTCGGCGAAGCTCGACGTGCTCATGGAGTCCTTAGAGACGGCGATCTCTGAGGGCCACAAGAGCCTCGTCTTCTCCCAGTGGCCGAGCCTGCTGCGCTTGGTCGCCGATCGCCTCGATCGTGGCGGGGTGAGCTGGCTGCTCCTGGAGGGCGCCACCCGCGACCGAATGCGCCTCGTGGACCGTTTTCAGGCCGACGACGGCCCGCCGGTGTTCTTGGTGAGCCTCAAGGCTGGCGGCGCCGGGCTCAACCTCACCGCCGCCGATCACGTCTTCCACCTCGATCCTTGGTGGAACCCAGCCGTCGAGGATCAAGCGACGGATCGTGCGCACCGCATGGGGCAGACGCGGCCGGTGAGCGTGTATCGTCTCGTCGCTGAGGGCACCGTAGAGGAGCAGGTGCTCGCGCTCCACGCCCAGAAGCGCGCCCTTCTGCACGCGGCGGTGGACGACGGGGGGATAGACGTGGCAAGGCTGTCTGTCGCAGATCTGGCCGCGGTGTTCGCGGCGCCCCCCGACGAACTCTGACCGAGGTGTGTTGTGCCCTTCGCTGTGCTCCCTGACGACGCCCGGACGGCGCTCGTGGAGCTGCTCAATCGTGGTCCGCAGCCGCTCTTCGCGACGGTGAGCGGCGCGCACCTGTACGGCTTCTGCTCGCCGGACTCCGACGTCGACCTTCGCGGCGCGTTCGTCGCCCCGCTCAAGGAGGTGCTGCGCCTGCGGCCTTTTGAGGACACCCGGGTCGTGCTCGGCGAGGTGCGCGGCTTGGAGCTCGACTGGGTGGCCCATGACCTGAGCAAGTTCGTCGGGCTCATGACCCGCCGCAACGGCTACGTCCTGGAGCAGCTCACGAGCCCCCTGGTGGTGCATGGCGGCCCCTGGTTGGACGAGCTGAGAGACCTTGGCCGGGGCTGCATGGTGCGCCCGTTGTACTTCCATTATCGGGGCTTTTTGGCCTCGCAGCGGAAGCTCTTGGCCAAGCCCACCGCCACGGTGAAGGAGCTGCTCTACGCCTACCGCGTGGCGCTCACGGGCATCTACGCCCTGCGGGTGGGGGTGATCGAGGCCAACCTGCCGACGCTCTTGCGGGAGCAGGCCGCGCCGATCGATCGCCTCGCCGTGGAGGCGCTCATCGAGCGGAAGGTTCAGGGCGAAGAGAAGGGCGGCATCTCGGCGGAGGAGGTCGCGCGCCACAACCCGGCGCTGGACGCCTTAGACGCCGCGCTCACCGAGGCCCATGATCGCTCCAAGCTCCCGGAGGAGGTCTCGGTCTGGGATGGCCTCGACGACTACGTCGTGAGGGCTCGGCTGGCCTTGGGCGCCTGAGCCGCCGCGCCGGGATGCGCCCCTGAATGGATTGACAGAGCAACGTCTGTTCAGTAAGGGTGGGGTGTCCCGACGACGTGGAGCCGACATGGAAGAGCTCGCCCCCCGGCAGCGTGAGATCTTGGAGTACATCGCGTCCGTGATCGATCAGAAGGGGGTGGCGCCCACCTACCGCGAGATCGGTGACGCGCTGAACATCCGCTCGACGAACGGCGTGTCCGACCATGTGAAGGCCCTGCTCAAGAAGGGGTACCTCAGCCGCCACACCGCCCCGGGCAGCGCGCGCAGCCTCTCGCTCACCGAGCGCTCCAACACGAGCTTTCACGACCAATCGACGGTCGCCGTGCCCGTCATCGGCCGCGTCGCCGCCGGTACGCCGCTGTTGGCTGAAGAGAACTACGACACCTCCGTGCGCCTCGACGCCTCCCTCGTCCCGGCGAACACCCCGTGCTTCGCGCTGCGGGTCACCGGCGAGTCGATGATCGACGACGGGATCTTCGACGGGGATCTCGTGATCGTCCGCCAGCAGCGCAACGTGCGCAACGGCGAGATCGCCGTGGTGCGGGTGGACGACGAGGCCACGGTGAAGCGGTTTTTCCACGAGGGAGACCACCTGCGCCTTGAGCCCGCCAACGCCACGATGAAGCCCATCCTCGTCACCCCGGGCCCAGGGGTGGAGGTGGTCGGCAAGGTCATCGGCTTGGTGCGCACCCGCTTCTGACCGGGGCCGGGGTGGGGTAGGCTCTCGCTGTGAACTTCGCGCTCCCACAACGCGCCGTAGACGCCCGCGCGGTCGGGGCGGCGGTGATGGTCGCCTTCGCCCTGCGGCTCATGCAGGCCGCGCTGCGTTGGGATGAGCTGGCGTTGGCGTATGTCGCGTACGCCCAGCCCTGGCTGGATCGGGCGGCGGCCGGGGAGTGGGCGGCGGCGCTCGGCACGTTCACCGGGCTACATCCGCCGCTGCATTCGTTCGTCTTGGGCGTGCTCAACGTGCTCTGGGGCGCTCCGGCGGCGTGGATTCTGTGGAGCGTGCTGGCCTCGACGGGGGCGGTCTGGCTGCTGGGCCGGGCCGAGGGCGCGGCGGCGGCGTGGGTGCTCGCCTTTGACCCGCTGCAGCTCCAATACGCGGCGGAGGTGAACAACTACCCGACGCTCTGCCTGCTCGGCGC
>JBEAVX010000889.1:0-2574 GCA_041160755.1 Pseudomonadota bacterium | reverse complement strand
GGCGATGGGCTCGCCGCTCACGAACAAATACGCCGAGGGCCTGCCCAAGTTCCGGTACTACGGCGGCTGCGACTTCGTAGACCAGGTCGAGATCATCGCCCGGGACCGCGCCAAGCAGCTCTTTGGCTCCATCGGCGCCAACGTGCAGCCCCACTCCGGCGCCCAGGCCAACGCCGCGGTGTTCGTCGCCGCGCTCAAGCCCGGCGACACGATCTTGGGCCTTGATCTGAGCCACGGCGGGCACCTCACCCACGGCTCGCCGGTGAACTCCTCGGGGCTCACCTACAAGGCCTTCCACTACGGCCTCGACCCGGCCACGGGCCGCATCGACATGAACCAGGTCCGCGAGCTGGCCCTGGCGCATCGCCCCAAGATGATCATCACCGGGGCGAGCGCGTACCCTCGGGCTTGGGACTGGGCGGGCTTTCGGGCCATCGCCGATGAGGTCGGCGCCGTGATGCTCGCCGACATCGCGCATGTCGCGGGCCTCGTCGCCGCCGGGCTGCACGACAACCCCGTGCCCTTCTGTGAGTACGTCTCGACGACGACCCACAAGACCTTACGCGGCCCCCGCGGCGGCCTCGTCTTGGGCAACAAAGACGTGATGAAGGGCCTGAACTCCGCGGTGTTCCCCGGCACCCAGGGCGGGCCGCTGATGCACGTCATCGCCGCCAAGGCCGTGGCGTTTGGCGAGGCGCTGGACCCGTCGTTCCGGGCCTACGCCGCCCAGGTAATCGACAACGCCCAGGCCCTCGCCGGGCGCCTCGTCGCCCGGGGCTTCTCGCTCGTGAGCGGCGGCACCGACAACCACCTCATGCTCATCGATCTGAGCGACCGCGATCTCTCGGGCAAAGACGCGTCCGAGGCCTTGGGCAAGGTGGCGATCACGGTGAACAAGAACACCGTTCCCGGCGAAAAACGCTCGCCCTTCGTCACCTCCGGCGTGCGCATCGGCACCCCGGCGATGACCACCCGGGGCATGGACGCCGCCGACGCGGCGATGATCGGCGATCTGGTCGCCGACGTGCTCAGCGCCCCCAACGACGAGGCCACGCTCGCCCGGGTCGCCGGTCAGGTGGCGGCCTGGTGTGAGGCGCACCCCGTGCCAGACGTTCACATTGACTGGAGCGCCCGGCGTTGATCTGCCCGGCCTGCCAACACGCTGAGTCGAAGGTCATCGACTCCCGCGACCTCGGAGACACCATCCGGCGGCGGCGGGAGTGTGAGATGTGTGGGCGGCGCTTCACCACCCACGAGCGCTTAGAGCTTCGGATGCCCCAGGTGGTCAAGAAGACCGGCGTGCGTGAGGCCTTTGACGAGGACAAGGTGCGCGCGGGCCTGCGGGTGGCCTGCCGCAAGCGCCCCGTGGCCCAAGAGGAGGTCGAGGCGGCCTTGGCGCGCATCGAGCGGCGCGTGTTCGCCGAGGGGGACAAGGGCGAGATCAGCTCCCGGCGCATCGGTGAGCTGGCCTTGGAGGAGCTCCTCGCCCTCGACCGTGTGGCGTACCTCCGCTTCGCCTCGGTGTACCAAGAGCTGGCGAGCCCCGAGGCCTTTCTGGCCTTGCTCCAGCCGCTTCTGGAGACGTCCCGTGAGCTTTGAGGCCTGGATGCTGCGCTGCGTCGCGCTCGCGCGCCAGGCTGAAGGCCGCACGGCGCCGAACCCGATGGTCGGCTGCGTGATCGTCAACGACGCCGGGGAGACCTTGGCTGAAGGCTTTCACCGCGCGCCGGGCCAGGATCACGCCGAGGTCGACGCCCTGAGCAAGCTGCCCGAGCGGCGGGCGCCGGGCGCGACGATGATCGTGAACCTGGAGCCCTGCGACCACCACGGCCGCACCCCGCCCTGCACCGAGGCCGTCCTGCGCTCCGGCGTGCGCCGGGTGATCGTCGGCATGGTCGATCCCAACCCCATCGTCGCCGGGACGGGCCTGGACCGCCTGCGCGCCGCCGGGGTCGAGGTGATCCTGGGGGTGGAGGAGGCCGCCTGCCGCGCGCTCAACGCGCCGTACCTGCTCGCGCTCGCCGAGCGGCGGCCGTGGGTGACGGTGAAGGCCGCGGTGAGCCTCGATGGCCGGGTCGCCGACGCCTTTGGGCGCTCTCAATGGATCACCGGCGAGGCCGCGCGGCTGGAGGGCCACCGCCTGCGCAACCTCCACGACGCGGTGATGGTGGGCTCGGGCACGCTGCTCGCGGATGATCCCAGCCTCAACACCCGCCTCGACGGCGGCCGCGACGCGGTGCCGGTGTTGGTCGACACTCAGTTGAGAGTCACGCCCGAGGCCCGGGTGATGTCCGCCGGTCGCCGCCCCGTCGTGCTCTGCGCTGAAGACGCCCCGGAGCGGGTTCTGCCTGCCGACGTCGTGCGTGTGCCGCGGGCTGAAGGTGGCGTAGACCTTCGCGCCGGGCTCACGGCGCTCACCGCGCGTGGGGTTCACAGCGTGCTTGTGGAGGGCGGCGCCGGGCTCAACCGCGGGCTGTTCGCCGCCGGGCTCGTGGACCGCCTCTGCCTCTTTGTCGCCCCCAAGGTGCTCGCCGGGGGCCTGGGCTTCGTCGGCGGCGCGCCGCTGCCGCTGGA